>NZ_AFGF01000240.1 GCF_000219125.1 Acetonema longum DSM 6540 | reverse complement strand
CGACGTAGTAAAGGTTTCGGCGCTTTTTTCTTTGAGTTTTCGCCGGGTATTGCACCCACAGAGGGGTTTTCTGCATATGATGAACAAAAGCAATGGTAGACTAGGAAACTATTGCTTGAGGGAGGGAATTTTCTATGGATCAGGAACGAAAAGAGCCTGAAGTCCAGCGTGCGAAACATCACCATTTCCACCAATCCGGACACGGATACCATGGCGATTACGGTCATCATCATGGCCAGCATACGATGTTATCCAATATGTGCTTCAATCAGGTCGTTGGCCGCGCTGAAGAGCAGAAGACCATTGATATTCATATTTTTGTGCCCCGGCATAAGCCCCTGATTGAGCAGATCGTCGATGTGTTCATTAAGCGGGTTACCGTCACCGATGTCCGGGTGCTTTGCGATGAAGTCATTGTCCGCGGCTGTTTCGAGGTCAAAGCCCTCTATGTCGCCTGCCTGCCGCATCAGCCGGTCCATGCCGTAGAAGTGCGGCGGGTGCGGTTTACCATTGCCGTTCCGATTTCTGGCGCCCGCCGGGGCATGGATGTGGATGCCAGCGTATTTGTGGAATATGTGGATTATGATGTAACGTCAAAAATGCGCCAGGAAAGGCTGAAAGGCTATTCTGGCCACCATGATAAGCATATGGATGGGCCGTGCTGCGATGACGATGGCCATTGGGGCGATTCCAAGTATGGACCGGAAGAAAGCTATTACTGTAATTATGACTTTAAACCCGGGCATAAGCCCCATCATCCTCACCATCCGGGACATCCGGATTGCGACCCGGACCACCATCCCCATCATCCGGGGCATCCCGGCTGCGACCCGCATCATCATCATCATCATGATCATGGGTATTGTTCCTTTGATGTCTGGGTTGTCCTGAAGGCCTGCGTCAAAGTCATGATTGACCGGGAAGTGCTCTATCCCCCGGTTTACCAGCAGGCAGTCCCGCTGCCTATGCCTCCTCTTCCCCTGAAACCCAAGGGCTGATTCAGGAGACCGTTGAAAAAGGCCCATCTGCGTCACTGCAGCCTCCTGCGGGCGGGATCATTCAGAAAACATCCCTTTTCGGTTTCGTATGCAGTAGTCTATTTGGCTGTGACTAGACTGAAAAGTGAGCTGTTCTCTTTCTGATCTCACGATGCTCCGCATCTTTCTAGTATCGTCGTACCTCCCGAACGTACCGTCTGACCGCCCGTCCTCGTCACGCTGTATCAGAATTCGAGACTTTTTGGGAGATTGGTGATAGCGGATGATTTTTCATAAGTCGAAAAGTCACCCGATTCTCCACTAGTACGGAAACGCAAGCGTATTTCCTATCTAGCATCTGAACCTTTTTGAACGGTCCCAGGTTCGAGGCCGCAGATGAGTTTGTAACAAATGATTGAAAACAAAATGACAAAGTGGTGATCAAGATGCCACGTGCAGATAATGATTTTAGACGCTTGGTGGCAGGAGTCAATTTGAAGGTCCCTATAGCCGGCGGGGGAACCGCTACGGCCATAAACTTTGATAACGCGGCTACTACGCCGCCCTTTCATGCGGTTATGAACCGGATTGTGGATTTCGCGCCCTGGTATTCTTCGGTGCACCGGGGAAAAGGCTATAAGTCAGTGCTGTCTTCCGACCTTTATGAAAAGGCCCGGGAGATGGTGCATGAGTTTATCGGGGCAGATCCGTCCCAGGTGGTGATTTTCACCAAAAATACCACTGAATCGGCTAATCTTCTGGCCCACGTTCTGAGAGCCATCCGGCCGGAGCAGATCATTCTCAGCACCGAAATGGAGCATCTGGCCAATGACCTGCCTTGGCGGACCGGTTTTAAAACCGATTATGTCCGGGTGGACTCGGACGGCAGACTGTCTTTGCCCAATCTGGAAGCCAAACTGAGGGCCTATCAGGGAAAGGTCGGTCTGGTGGCGGTGAGCGGCGCCTCCAATGTGACCGGATATATGAATCCCCTCAGTCAGATTGCCCGCACGGCTCATCGCCACGGCGCCAAAATCTTCGTCGATGCGGCCCAATTGGCGTCCCACGCGCCCATCGACATGAAGCCGGTGAATTCGCCGGATCATATTGACTACCTGGCTTTCTCCGCCCATAAGATGTATGCCCCATTTGGCATAGGCGTTCTGATCGGGCCCATGGAGGATTTCACCCAGACCGAACCTTTGCTGGCCGGCGGCGGTGCTGTTGGCCTGGTTTCCCGTCAGTTTGTGGAATGGGGGCCGCCGCCGGCAAGACACGAAGCCGGTACGCCCAATATCATAGGCCTGGTGGCTTTGACGGCGGCTATAGCAACGTTGAATTCCAGTGACTTGCGGTCGGTTCATGCTTACGAAAACGGCTTGATACGCTATGCCATAAACGGGATGAAAGCCATTCCCGGCCTGACTCTTTATTGTATTCCGGATCAGGAGCAATCGGAGGTTGAAGACAACCGGGTCAGCCTGATTTCTTTCAGCCTAAAAGAGGTTTCTCACGGTCTGCTGGCGGAGATTTTGTCGGGAGAAGCGGGGATTGCGGTTCGTAACGGTTTATTTTGCGCTCACCCGTATGTAGAGAAATTGCTGGGACTCACCCAGCAGGAATTGGAATATTATCATGCCCATGAGGATATAGTTGTGCCTGGTTTGGTGAGGATCAGTTTCGGACTGTACAATACCTCCCGGGAAGTGGACATTTTCATTGATCTACTGACCCGCATAGCCCGTAACCCGCGACGGTACATAGAAAAGTATACGCAACGGTGTATGCCGGGCAATGTCTATTGCTAGAGAGGGCCGTTGAAAAAGGCCCATCTGCGTCGTTGCTTCCTGCGGGCGGGCGTTCGACGTACCCTGCGAACGTACAGTCTCACGCCCGTCCTCGTCGCGCTGTATCAGAATTCGTGACTTTTCGGGAGAGTGCTGATAGCGGATGATCTCTCATAAGCCGAAAAGTCACCTGAATTCTCCACTAGTACGGAAACGCAAGCGTTTCTCTTACCTAGCATCTGAACCTTTTTGAACGGCCCCAGGTTGAGGCTGCAGGTGCGTTGTTTAGTAGGGGATTCCGGATGACTTAGCGGAGAACAACGGTATAGGAACGCAGTGTCTTATTGTTCTGGTCTACGAAGGTAATATGCAGCGGACTCCAAAAATTAAGCGCGGTGCGGTCCAGGGACACGATGTCATAGGGTTTGCCGCCGGTTGTCCCCCGTTCATTTGGACGGGGGCTTTTGGTCCTCACCGTGACGGTAATCCGGTCATCGGCAGCGGCGATCTGTTCAATGCCGATGCCGTAACCGTCGGATTTCTCATTGCCTAAAGCGGCATAAAGCACCAGCCGGTTTTGCAGGTCCATGCCTTTGATCCGGTCATAGACCTCCGCCGGGATCCGGCGTTTGCCAGGAGAATCTTGAACCAGGACGCCGAAGCTCAGATCCGCCGGAGCGGAGGAGTCTTGCCAGGTCCAATTGGCAAAGGCGTTGTTCCGGTACATTAGTACCGAATCTGGGATCTCGGCGGCAGTCAGGGTTATATTTTGCTGCGGTTCAAAAAAACTGGCCGGGGTGTAGCTGGCAGGGTATTTCATATTGCCGATGCCGCGGATAACGGTGATTTTCCACTGGGAGAAGCCCTTGCGGGTCAGGTCTACTTTAAAAGTCCGGTCGCCGCTTTTCACCTGGACGGTTGCTTTGGTTCTTGTCTGAGAAAGCAGGGAAAATCGGTCGGTGTTGGGATTAAAACCGTATTTACGGGCATTGGCTTTTACCAGGCTCACCGGGCTGCCGGCCCAGTTAGGCTTGACAGCCTTGTCATAAATCGCAATGTTTTCCAGGTTGAGGGAATTTACCGGGGAAGCCTGGACCTTTGCCGGCAATCCACCCGGCAGCATGGCCGTGGATAGAACGGCAGCGACGGCTACTGCCGCCAGCAGCCGTCTGTATTTTTTTTGCTGGGTTTTTCGTTTGGATTTATGTCGCATGACTGATTTTCCTTTCCGATGATCCGGTTATGATGATCATCCTGTGACTGCGTTTATTCTTATTATTGGCTTCAGGGCCGGCGAACAATCAATACATTTTTTAGTGAATGGCGCTGCCAATAGAATGATGAGCTTGAAATCTGTCCGCATGTTTCATATTCATATAAAGGCGCCGCAAGAGTATATCCTTTCTGTACAGGCGTGGTTTAAGGCTGACTGGAATAGAATATAGTGATAAGTTCTTTGTAACTATCATGCCTGAGAGGCGGTGAATTTTACTTGGAAATGAAACGGTATGTGGCAGTGGTGGGGATGAACCAGTATTTTGGCAGTAATGTGTTTCGCCTGGGAACTGCCTTGAAACTGATAAAAGAGACTGACAATCCCCATGACGGAGAGGCGATCAAGGTAGAGATCGATCCGGTGGGTCAGGTGGGCTATGTGGCCAACAGCACCAATACGGTTCCCCTTGGCTGTCAGAGTGCCGGCCGGATTTATGATACGTTTTGCGACAGTACGTTTGGCGTGGTGAGATTCGTGCTGGAGGATACGGTTATCGCCGAAATCCCACCGATTGAAATCGCCATTCTGGAATCTGATGAGGCCATCGAAATCGTCCATATCGCTTATACCAAATAGTGGCTAATCCGCTGCACTGCAGGTTTTTGGCAATATGCACTCTTGTAAACGAGGACCGGTCCGGGTATAATGAATGTAGCGCCATTTAGCGCGTCCCATTTTAAAGAAAGGAATACGGTACTGCCAACATGCGCTAGTCATCCTTTTTACAACAGCTTTACCAGTATGGCGAACCGGCTTAGGCTGGTTATACTGTTATGGCTTTGGAGAGGATTGACAGGGCATGCGGGGAAGGAAGGGGCCTGTGGAACCTTTTGGTTCTGGCGGTCTGCCTTGCCGGTACTGTCTTTTAGTCTGGATTATGGGACTGTTCCGGTCTCGTAGACTGGGCTTTGTGTGTATACAATCCTCTCCTAAGCAGATTAGGAGGGGTTTTTTTTGTTGGTTTTAGAGCTTAACGATGTGGTCAAAGGATTTGGGGAGCGAATTTTGTTTCGTTTGGACCACTTAAAAGTTTACAGTGGGGAGCGAATCGGCATAGTGGGTTTAAACGGATCCGGCAAGACCACATTGCTGAAAATCATGGCGGGGCTCTTGGCGTCCGATCAGGGCAATGTGAAACAATATGGCCAAACCGCCTATATTGCGCAACTGGATGACAGCCCGCCGGCAGAGGTGGATCCGGTGCTGGCCCGGCAATTCCGGGTTTCGGCTGTTGACTCCGGGGCGATGAGCGGTGGGGAAAAAACCCGGCAAAAGATTGCGGCGGCTTTGAGCGAGAACAGTCAGATCCTGTTTGCCGATGAACCCACCGCCAATTTAGATGAGAAGGGCATCCGGCTGTTGGAGGAAAGGCTGGCGGCTTTTCCCGGCGCAATGATACTGGTCTCCCATGACCGGGAACTGCTGGATGCGCTCTGTGACCGGATCATTGAACTGGAAAGCGGCGCCATGAGAATGTACCAGGGAAATTACAGCAGCTATCAGGCGCAAAAGGCTGCTCAGCTTGAACGGCAGGAGTTTGAATACGGACAGTATCTGCGGGAAAAACGGAAACTGGAAGCCGCCGCGGAAGACCGCCGGCAAAGGGCCCAGACCATGCGCAAAACGCCGGCCCGCATGGGAAACTCTGAAGCCCGGCTGCATAAGATGGGCAATCAAAAGGCCAAAGCCAATCTGGATAAAGCCGTGAAGGCTATGGAATCCCGCCTGGAGCAGCTGGAGTTGAAAGAGCGTCCCAAAGCTCCGGCTCAGATGAAGCTGGACCTGGCGGCGGCGGATATCCACAGCAAGGTGCTGATTCAGGGTAAAGGGGTTTGTCAGACTTTTGGCGAAAAAGTGCTGTTCAACCGGGCGGATTTTACGGTCTTTAACGGCCGGCGTACTGCCGTCATAGGCCCTAACGGCAGCGGCAAGACCACTCTGCTGTCGATGATCCTGTATGGCCATCCGGGCATTACTGTGTCTTCATCACTGAAGATCGGCTATTTCCGGCAGGATATGAGCATTCTCACGCCTGAGAAAACTCTGTTGGCAAATGTGTTGGAGACCAGCGCGTATGATGAGAATTTTGTCCGCCTGACTTTGGCCAGGCTGCTGTTCAAAGGCGATGCGGTCTATAAGGCGGCGGGGATGCTGAGCGGGGGAGAAAGGGTGCGGGTCTGTCTGGCCCGGATTCTTTTAAGCGACGTGAATATGCTGATACTGGATGAGCCTACTAACTATCTGGACATCCCTTCCCTGGAGGCGGTGGAGGGAGTGTTGGCAGAGTATCCGGGAAACCTGCTGTTTGTGTCCCATGACCGGCGATTTGTCAATAAGGTGGCCACTGACCTGCTGCTGATTCAGGACCAGGGTATCCGGCAATTTCCCGGCAATTACGCGCAGTATCAGGAGACTTTGTCCCGGTCCCGGAAAAATCAGCCTGAAGCCGATCCGGCAGCCCGTCTGGTATTGGAGCACCGCTTGTCAGAACTGGTGAGCCGGCTGGCCGCTCCGGGCAAGAAGGATAATGCGGTTCAACTGGATCGGGAGTACCGGGAGGTACTGGCTCAGCTTAAGCAATTGCGATAAAAAGGCGCCGCATCGCGTTTATAACGCTTTGCGGCGCTTTTTTATTTTCTTTTACTCAACCACAATCCGGTGGTAGGTCTTTTTCCCTTTGCGCAGCAGCAGGCTGTTATTTTCAAATAAATCGGCGGTCAGGATCATTTCCTGGTCTGTCACTTTATCGTTGCCCAGGTATAACCCTCCCTGAGTGATTAAGCGGCGGCCTTCGCTTTTGGAAGGGAAGATGCCGGCAGCAGTCAGAACATCCAGCAGTTTGGTCCCCAGGTCGGAGGGGGAGATGGTGACAGTGGGGGCGTTGTCGAGAGCGCCGGCGCCGCCGAACAGAGCTTCGGCGGCCTGCTGAGCTTTGAGAGCTTCCTCTTCGCTGTGGATCAGCTTGGTTACTTCAAAGGCCAGGGTTTTCTTGGCGATATTGATTTCCTGGTCCTTGAGAGCCCCCAGGCGCCTGACTTCATCCATGGACAGGAAGGTCAGGAGCGCCAGGCATTTTTCCACATCAGCATCGTCGATGTTGCGCCAGTATTGGTAGAAGTCATAGGGGGAAGTCTTTTCCGCGTCCAGCCAGAGGGCGCCTCTTTCGGTTTTGCCCATCTTGCGGCCATCGCTGGTGGTCAGCAGGGTGAAAGTCAGGCCAAAGGCTGGCTTGGCCTCTTTGCGGCGGATGAGCTCCACACCGGCCAGGATGTTGGACCATTGGTCATTGCCGCCCATTTGCATAACGCAGTCGTAGCGGCGGTTAAGTTCAAGAAAATCAAAGGCCTGCATGATCATGTAGTTGAACTCCAGGAAGGTCAGGCCTTTTTCCATCCGCTGCTTAAAGCATTCCGCGGTCAGCATACGGTTGACCGAGAAGTGGACCCCCACATCCCGCAGCATCTGGACGTAGTTCTGGACCAGCAGCCAGTCGGCGTTATTGGCCATCAGGGCCCGCCCATGGGAAAAATCAATGAATTTCTGCATCTGTTTTTTGAAGCAGTCGCCGTTGTGTTGGATGGTTTCCTGGGTCATCATTTTGCGCATGTCAGTTTTGCCGCTGGGGTCGCCGACCATGGCGGTTCCGCCTCCGATCAGGCAGATGGGGCGGTGTCCGGCCCGCTGCATATGGGCCATGACCATCATGCCCAGAAAGTGCCCCACATGCAGGCTGTCAGCTGTAGGATCAAAACCGATATAGAAAGTGATTTTTTCTTTCTCTAAGAGTTCTTTAATTTCCGCCTCATGGGTTAATTGTTCGATAAAGCCGCGTTCCTGCAGCACTTCTAAAACAGACATTTTAATTCTGATCCTCCTCAATAAAAATAAAATAACCCGTCCCTGAAAACAGGGACGGGATAACCCGCGGTACCACCCAAATTGCCGGTAAAAGCCGCTTACAGAAGGTATGAAGCCTTCCGGCCTGATAACGGCGGCCTGCCGGCGCAGCCTACTCGCATTCTTTCGGCCTGCTGCTCCCGGGTGTATTTCAGCCAGTCCGCTTACCGGGTTGCACCGTCCCCCGGCTCTCTGTGAAGCTTGACTCACTTACTTCTCCCGTTCTTTGCATTTGGTAGCCTTATGCTGTTATGTGTAATATAACAGGCCGGTTAGGTATTGTCAAGAGATGCCCTTTTGCTGCAGATAAGCATGAAACCGTTCAAAGACAAACCCCGCCCCAAACCATACCGGGGCGTAATCCAGGCGGATCAAACCATGCAGGTGCCAGGGGGCCTGGGAATAGTTCCAGGGACTTTGTCCCACCGCCAGGCGAATAATCCAGCCGGTCAGGTATTCGATACCAAAAAAGATGGCCATCCACAACAACCCTCTTACCGGCCAGGGCCAGTCGGCGATCCGGTCATGAACCGGTTCCAGAAACACAACTACCCCGTAGATGGGAAACATCCACAGGTAAGTCTGCGCCGTCAGCCGGGCATCACCGGCCAGGAGAGACCCCAGTCCGGTCCAAAGAACCTCCAGGCACCAGCCGGATAGACCGTAGAGAGTAAAGCGGGCCAAACTAATCATAAGTATAGTTTGGCCCGCTTTATTACTCCTATACTCTCGTTATGAACTTATCTTATGCCACGGACCGTTCAAAAAGGTCCAGATGCTAGGCGGAACGAGGACGGAAGCGGAGTCGTACTGGAAGTACGTCGGAGCGCCCGCCCGCAGTGACAACGACGCAGATGGGCCTTTTTGAACGGTCCCCTTCTAGACGACAGGCACTAAGCTACTCGCCCATTTACCGCACTTATCCCCCCAGATCGCGACCACCTCACCGTCCATCGTAACCTTTACCACTTCGCAGACATTGGGGCAGCCGTTGCAGGCGAAGCTGGAGGGGTTGAACTCGGTGGCGAGGGCCTTCTTGCCCCGGTAAGTTGTGGGTTTGCCGGTCAGGTCGGCCTGCTCACGGGCCAGAATGGCTGCGCCGATGGCCCCCATCACGGTAAAATGGCGGGGGATAATCACATCTTGACCGATTTCCTGTTTGAAGGCAGCCGCAATCCCCTTATTGCAGGCTACACCTCCCTGGAAGACGAAAGGCGGCAACATTTCCCGGCCCCGGCCCAGGTTATTGATATAGTTGCGCACCAGGGCCTCACACAGGCCGCGGATGATTTCAGCTTTAGAAAAACCGTACTGCTGCTTGGCGATCATGTCTGACTCGGCGAATACGGTGCAGCGGCCGGCGATGCGGACGCTGGATGTGGCGCTTAAGGCCAGATCGCCGAATTCCTGAATGGGAACTTTCAGCCGTTCAGCCTGGTGGTCGAGAAAAGAGCCAGTGCCGGCGGCGCAGATGGTATTCATAGCAAAATCCGTTACCATTTGGTTGCGGATTACGATGATTTTGGAATCCTGGCCGCCGATCTCAAAAATCGTGCGCACATCCGGATGATAGGTGACAGTGGCGGTGGCGTGGGCCGTAATTTCATTTTTAACCACATCGGCGCCGATCAGCAGTCCGGCCAATTGACGGCCGCTGCCGGTGGCGCCGGCAGCGACGATGTTCAGGCCTCCCATATTGTCGAACATGTCGGCCAAAGCCCGTCTGACCGAAGGCAGAGGTTGGCCCTCGGTGCGGGTATAAGAAGAAAATAAGACTTCATTATCCCGGTCAACCAGTACGATATTAATGCTGACCGAGCCTACGTCGATTCCCAGACAAACATCTTTATTCAAGGTATCAGCCTCCAACATCAAACAATGCTATCAGCAAGCTCCGACGGTTACAGCCGTCGGAACCGCGCCTTGCCGGCGTTTTTGGTTCATGATCAGATCGATAAAGGCTTCGATCCGGGTTTGGCTGTTCGCCGTTCCCATCTGTTCGTCCAGAGCCAGGGACAAGATGGGCAGGTTCAGCTCCTGGGAAAGCCGGGGAATAATGCTTTGGGTGACCAGCTCCGGCAGGCAGGCGAAAGGCATCAGGTGGATGATGCCGTCAACCCCCTGTTCCCGGAAGGTGATAATATGAGCGATATTTTCCTTGTCATGTCCGCCCAGATTGATTTTTAGGTAGGGGGTGGCTTTTTCCAGGATTTTTTCCTCATAGGACTTTTTCCAGGGCAGCAGGCTGATTTTGTCCTGGAGCCAGTGGGACACATACTGGGAACTGACCACCTGGACTCCCAGGGCCGCCAGTTTCTGTTCGATTTCCAGGTTGGCATGGCCTTCCATGGTCACATAGATTTCGCCGACGATGCCGACCTTTACCGTAGGCTGGGTCTGAGACCGCAAGGGTATCTGACGGATCAGACGCAACGATTCTTCTTCCAGTTCGTCTACCTCCCGTACCGAGCGGCACTGGTCAAACAGATTGACGATGCGGTCCCACACCCGGCTGAAGTCTCCCCTGGTCTGCTCGAAGGCCCGCAGCAAGCGGATCTGGCTTTCCAGCCGGTCCAGAGCCGCCAGCATCAGATAGCAAAAGCGGAAGGTCTTCAGGAAATACCACCAGGAATAACGTCCTTTTAGCTTCCGGATATGGCCGAGGAATTCCCGGGGATGTAAAAACAGCGAATCAAAGACAAAAAAAGGGACCTCATATCCCAGACTCTTCAGGATCCGCTGATGCACCTCGGCGTAAAAGCCGGCCCGGCAGGAGCCGTCGCCGCCGGTGGTCACCACTCCCTGCGCGCCTCGTTCTATGGATTCGATATAGGTGCCCATCAGGCATTTGAACGGAAAGCACAAAAACTCCGGGCTGTATTTCGTACCCAGATCCATCGTCCGCTGCGTCGGCTTTTGCGGCATGACAACTTCATGGTCAAAGGCTTCCAACAGCCGTTTATAAATCACAATCGGCCCCATATGGGGAAAAGTCAGCTTCATAGTATCTCCCTCGGAAATCATTTTCAAAACCATTAATGCTCCTGCGGCCCCTACGCGAACTGGTGTTTGCGGTGGATCATATCTAAAAACGCCTCGACCCTGGTGGCCAAATGCGCCTCGCCGGAGTGTTCATCCACCCGAATAGTCATAAAGGGCTTAGTTTGTTCCGCCGCCGTAAACTCAAGCATTCTGCCCAGCAGCGAATCCGGACCGCAGCCAAAGGCCGTCACGTGAATCAGACCGTCGATGGCCGGATCATCAAAAAAGCTGTAACCCGCACCTAACAGCTTGTTGGAGAAGGTCCAGGGAAGAGATTTGTGCATAGGCCGCAGCTTATCCACGATGGGCTGATCATCCAGCATCTCAAAGGTGGTTACCTGAGCCCCCGTGGCTCGCAGGCGTTTGATGATATCCATGCCGATGAAGGAATCGTAGATATTATAGACATAACCCAGGAGACCGATTGTGACCTGGGGCGGCCCCGGCGGCTCAGACAACCGGGCAAAGGGCAGAAGGCCGTCCTTTGTCCCCTGCAGTTTGAGGAGAGCCTCATCGATGGTCAGTCCCTGACGGTGGTACTGACGAAAGATGTCCCAGGTCTGACGGGCAGCCGCAAGGGCCGATTTAACTTTCCGGGACCCGATGCCCAGGCGGTTGGTGAAGGACTGAATATCCGCCAGGTCAGAGATGGATTCCTGCCGGCAGTATACGTCCGGGTCTAAGATGCGTCCTCTAAGCTCAGGCATAATATGCAGCATCATATCCGGCAGACCGAGAAACTTAGGGCAGAAATGTTTGTGTTTTTCCACCGATATCATGCGGGGGATAAATACATAGTCCACATCCTGCTTCAGCAGCGCCGCTGCATGGCCGCAGAAAATTTTGATCGGCAGGCAAATTTCAGCCACTGAATGCTTGACTCCGTCATCCACCATCTGTTTGGTGGTCGGTCCGGATATGACAGTCTCCACCCCCAGACTGGTGAAAAAAGTCTGCCACAGAGGGTTGTAATAATAATAAAGCAAAGCCCGCGGCAGTCCAAGGATCATAATCTCACCTCTTAGCCAAGTTGTGCTTTGAAAAATGTGTGGAAGCAATGCCGAAAAATTTGTTAATCAATTGATTAATCATAGAAATCATAGCACAAAATATGGCTGAGGTACAAGAAGAATATCCCAGATGAATGGAGTTGCGATCTCTTGGAAGAAAGAGATCCGGAATTTAAATTTGTTAAAATGTGTGATTAGATCGAATTTTGTCGTTCATACGGCTGAAATTAAAAAAATAGGGGACTCATGTCTAATTGTCAAGCAATAGTGTAAAATGTTACAATTTAGGTTAGAAATTTAAATTGTAACATGATTTGGCAAAGAATTTTTTGGTCGACCAGAGGGAAAGGGCAATTCGGGAGCAACAGAAAGGAGCAGGGAACATGAACCAGTACCAGGAAACGATCAGGGAATACGACCGCAATGAAATATGGCAAATCAGCTGGTCGGTGTTTACTTCTCAGTTTAAATCGATTTTGATAATAATGATGTTGTTTTACATACCGATGAACGGACTTCTGATGATATTGGAAAGCTTTTTGCATTGCTTTACCGATCTGGAAATATATTATCGCGCTTCCGTAATTGTAGAATTTTTATTCTGGGCCCTGGCATCCATGGGAATCGCCGTGGTGGTGGAGGACACCTTGCTTGGCAACGATGTCAGCTGGCTCAACGCGATGGGCCGTGCCTTCTCTCACTGGAAAATCTGCCTGCAGACCAATGTGCTGCAGGGATTGATTATTTTGGGATTTCTGCTGTTGTTTGTTTTTCCGGGGGTTATCTGGGCCGTGAATTATGCCTTTGCCATCCAGGTGGTGGTGCTGCGGGAAATGAGCGGCAAGTCAGCTCTGGAATACAGCGCATCCCTGGTCCGGGGACGCTGGGAGAAAATTTTTGGCTTTTTGCTGCTGTTTGGGGGAGGCATCGTGATTATCACCCAAGGGATAAGCTATGTTTTATCCCGCATCCCGATGGTTTTCGCCAGAGTTCCTGATCTGGCGATGTTCAGCGGCATTGTGACCGATGTGGCGACGACCTTTTTTTCGGTAGTCTGTACGGTTTTGTTTCTCCATCTGGAATATCTGTATGACAAGAGGCAGGAAGAAAAACATCAGGAAAACAGCGCTGTTGAGCCGAAACAGTCTCAGCCTGCTGCGTCCATGGCTGTTGAAATGCACTAGTTCATCCTTCCGGCGACATTCTGCGAACCATTTTGCCCTTACGGCGGAATGGTTTTTTTATGCCCTAACAATTGTTTTCCATTATTCTTTTTCTGATTGATTATGGTATAATCAATCAGGGAATGTTAACTTTTGATTAAAAACGTGTTAAGGATTGTTAATTTTTGGAGGAGTAGACGTGGCATTTCATATCAAGCCAAAAGAGGAAAAGTTCTATCAGTTTTTATCGGGGCAGGGCGAGTTGGTGCATCGGGCGACCGATGTGTTTTATCAGGCGGTCCAGGACCCGGAGAAGCTGACGGATTTGCTGGAGCAAATCGACGGTATTGAACGGGAAGCCGATAGCATTACGGATAAAGTGATAAAAAAGCTGGGAAAAACGTTTATTACTCCTTTTGACAGGGAAGATATCTATACCCTGACCCAGAAGCTGGACGATTTTGTTGATGGGATCAAACGGATTATCGAACGCCTGCATTTATATAATGCCGGTCCCCTGCCATCAGGAGCTTTGGAACTAGCCGAACAGATCCTTAAAGCGGCCAAGCAGATCGAAAAATCCTGCGCCTATCTGGCAGATCTGAAGAAGAACCAGCTCAAGCTGGAAGTTCGCTGTAAGCGGATGGCCGCCATCGAGGCCGAGGGGGACGTGGTGTATCGCCGGGAGATGGCCAGGCTGTTCCGGGAGTGCCGGGACCCGATTGAGGTCATTAAATGGAAAGAAATCTATGAGCATTTTGAAGATCTTCTGGATATCTCGGAGGATATTGCCGATTTACTGAAAAAGGTTGTGCTGAAATATGCCTGATCTGTATTTGGTGTATTTGGTCGTATTCTTGGCAGTAGTCTTCGACTATATCAACGGGTTCCATGACACAGCCAACGCCATCGCCACTTCGGTATCCACTCGGGCCATTCCGCCCCGGTATGCTGTCTGGATGGCGGCCTGTCTGAACTTTATCGGCGCTTTATACAGCACCGGCGTGGCCAAGACCATTGGCAGCGATATTGTCCAGTCGCCTGATCTAGTCAATCAGCAGGTGATCGTGGCCGCCCTGATCGGTGCTATCGCCTGGAACCTGATTACCTGGTGGTACGGGATTCCCAGCAGTTCTTCCCATGCTTTGATTGGGGGTATTGTCGGGGCTGTGCTGTGCAGCCAGGGGGCCTACGCCTTGAAATGGAGCGGCATTGAGAAGATCGTGCTGTCTTTGATTCTGTCGCCGATGCTCGCGTTGGTCAGTGGTTATCTGGTCATGGTGGTCTTATTGTGGATTTTCGGCCGGCAGTCGCCGTCGGTCGTCAATTTCGGCTTCAAACGGTTCCAACTTTTTTCGGCCGGCTTAATGTCCTTTTCCCACGGGGCCAATGATGCGCAAAAGGCCATGGGGATCATTACTCTGGCTCTCCTGAGCGCCGGCCAGATTTCAACCTTTGAAGTTCCTACCTGGGTGAAACTCGTCTGCGCCGGCGCTATGGCGATGGGGACTGCTGTTGGCGGCTGGAAAATCATTAAGACTATGGGCGGCAAAATATCTAAACTCGAACCGATTAACGGGTTTGCTGCTGATCTCAATTCGGCCCTGGTCATACTGAGCGCGACCCATTTTCATCTGCCAGTCAGCACCACCCATGTAGTCTCCGGCTCCATCATGGGTGTAGGATCGGTAAAACGGCTGTCAGCTGTCCGCTGGGGCGTGGCCCGGCAAATGGTTTTTGCCTGGGTTCTGACCATTCCTTTGAGCGCTATAACCGGAGCGTTAGTCTACAAAGCAGTTCATTATTTTTGGCCGGTCTAACCGGGAGATGCCTGAACCGTGTGGTCAGACAAACAAGATATGCAATGAGTCGAAGTTGACAGAGATCCGTGTACCGCGGGTCTTTTTTCTTTTGATTTATTATCTCGTGCTGGCAACACTGTAATTTTTCCGGGATCTTTTGATCTGTCCCGTACTGATGGAATTGAAACTTTACAATTGTCCTTCTTGAGAACACATATATTCTTCATTGTTTTTTATTGTGGATTGCCCAAAAATGCTGAAAACATGGCAACGACTATAGAAACTTTGGCGGATAGAGGGTATGCGATTTTAATCATGACGCATCACAAATGAGAATATAATTTAATAGATGTCAACAGGGGAAAGACAAAAATGTCTTTTCAATGAAGACGAATTGTGCTACACTGTAAATAATTTATAGATTATTCCAAATTATTCAATTTATCTAATTGGCAGTCCTATCAAGATCTTGGCGGAAAAATAAGAAAGTCCAAGGGCACAAACCCTTGAACTGTTAAAAATCTCGGGTTTTCGCGAGACTATTACCAAAAAGAAAAGGAGGAGATTAAGTTGAATCTGTTTCGTACTCGCAGTATTAGTTCCCTGTTAACCGTTGCGTCGGAAAAAGGACTGAGAAAAACCCTGGGGGCGGCTGACTTAGTTCTGTTTGGCATCGGCTGTATCATCGGGACCGGCATCTTCGTACTAACCGGGGTGGCGGCTGCCAAATTCGCCGGTCCCGGCATCATGCTATCCTTTGTGTTATCCGGTCTGGCCTGTGTGTTTGCCGCTTTGGCCTATGCCGAACTGGCAGCCATGGTTCCGGTAGCCGGCAGCGCTTACACCTACTCTTATGCCGCTTTAGGTGAGGTCGTCGCCTGGATCGTAGGGTGGGATTTGGTGCTGGAATATTCGGTAGGATCAAGCGCCGTTGCTGCCGGCTGGTCGGCTTATATGGTCGGCTTATTGAAAGCAGGCGGTATCAATCTGCCCCACGCCCTTACGGCGGTTCCCGCTGACGGCGGTATTATCAATCTGCCGGCGGTATTCATCGTGCTGTTCCTTACTTTCTTGCTGGTCAGGGGGACCCGGGAAAGCGCAACGGTAAACAAAGTTCTGGTGATAATCAAATTGGCCGCCGTGTTTATTTTCCTGGCGCTGGCTGTGCCTAAGGTCAATCCGGCCAACTGGTCGCCGTTCCTGCCCTATGGTTTCTCCGGCGTGGCCACCGGCGCGGCGATTATCTTTTTCGCTTACATCGGTTTTGACGCTGTTGCCACTGCGGCGGAAGAAACGAGAAACCCCAATCGTGATTTACCGATTGGCATTATCGGTTCCCTGGTAGTCTGCACCCTGCTCTATATCGCGGTAGCAGCTGTGCTGACCGGGGTCGTACCTTATACTCAGCTGGATAACGCCGAACCGGTAGCCTATGCGCTCCGGGCGATCGGGTTTAATATCGGCTCGGCATTGGTTGCGACCGGCGCCATTGCCGGTATTACCACTGTGCTGCTGGTGCTGATGTACGGACAAAGCCGGATTTTCTTCGTTATGTCACGGGATGGGCTGCTGCCGTCCGCCATCAGCAAGGTACATCCCCGTTTCGGTACTCCTTATGCCATCACGATCATTGCCGGCGTAGCGGTCGCTTTAATCTCCGGTTTACTGCCTATCGGCCTCATTGCCGAACTTACGAACATCGGCACATTGTTTGCCTTCGTTCTGACTTCACTGGGCGTACTGGTGCTGCGCTACACCCGTCCTGATCTTCCGCGTCCCTTCCGCTGCCCGGCGGTTAAGCTGGTGGCGCCGCTGGCAGTTATCTCCTGCACTTACCTGATGATCAATTTGCCCTGGGAAACCTGGGTGCGCTTTATCGCTTGGGCGGCCATCGGCATCTTTGTCTATCTGTTTTATGGATACAAACACAGCCTATTGAACAAGTAATGACAGCCGTCTAAGCCTGATTGCCCGCAATCTGGCGATGACCCGGGCTGTCGTGGAACAACAGCCTGAAAGAAAAAACGGTAACCGGCATATCATTAACCGGGAACCGTTTTTTCTTGTAAGACAGGAATTTGAACTTGTCTTTTTGATTCAAATTCTTCTGAGAATATGATACATTATCAATAGTGATTTTTCTAAAGGGGAAGGCGGTCGCTATGGACGCATTATTTAAACTGGCGGAAGAAAGGATTCAGCAGGCTATCGAAAACGGGGAACTGGATAACCTGCCGGGCCAGGGCAAGCCGCTGGCTGACGACGACTGCCGCCAGGTTCCGCCTGAACTGCGGATGGCCTACAGAGTCCTGAAAAATAACGGCCTCATGCCGCAGGAAATGGAACTCCGGCGGGAGATTCTTCATCTGGAAAAGCTGCTGGCCAAGTGCCGTCAGGACACTGAATCAGGCCTTCAGGCCCAGGCGCTGCAGAAAAAACTGCTGGAGAAACATCTGCAGTTCAATATTATGATGGACAAACGGCGAATGCGGCGTTAGCGTTTTTCTCTTTGAAAAAGAATCAGCGGTATCCCCGGACCTTTCTGCCGTCAAACCGTTGGCACCCCCAGCCAAAGAAGGCCAGGAACAGCCGGGATAATAAAAAGACAATCGTTAAGGTGTAAAAGCTGGTAAACCAGCTCCAGTCGATATAGCGAATCAAATTAGTATTTATTTCTATAATATATTCCGCCGCAGTGAGTCCCGCGCTGAAGGCCAGGGCATAACCTATCACAGCGGCGATACCCCGCTGGCGGGTAATTTGATTGTATAAAATGCATAGTACCGGGAGAATCCAGAGTTCGAAGAGAATACTGGTTTCATAGTAATGGGGCAGAAGCCGGACGGGATATTCGATCAGCTTCAGGCTGACCACCGGGCTTCCCCAGATGAAATCCAGCAGGCCCTGATACAGGAAGAGAGCGATCCAATCCCGGAAATAATGCCAGTCTACGGTAAAAATCAGGAGAAAAAGGGCAATGAGGGCTGATATGGTGGTAATGATTTGCTCCGGGGTCATCGTGGGCACTTTCCTTTCGATTATAACTCTTTGAAATTATTTTTCCTGTAAAGTAACAAAAATACACCTGTAAATCAATTTTGCGTAAAATAAAAAGCTCCCGGTTTCCCGAGAGCGTACTATTCCGAGCAACGGAGTCACCCCCAGCCTGCAAGGGGTTCCCCAACCCACCTACAAGCCCCACTACTCCGTTGCCGCAATTGTTATTATACCACACGCTGTCCAATTTTCAATCGCAATCCACCTATTATCAATAAAAAAATAGCCGCAAAAGTAAAAATTTTAATTAAATGGAGGAGAAAATATGGGCTTTATGTTTTTAGTCATCAATCCGGGATCTACTTCCACCAAAGTGGCACTTTACGAGGACACGAAAGAAGTGGCGACTGAAAGCCTGAGTCACAGCGCGGCTGAACTGGAAAAATTCCACGGCATCATGGATCAGTTGGAGTACCGGACCGAGGCAGTCAAACGATTTTTGCAAGCGCACAATATGGTTCCCGCCAGACTGAGCGCCATTGTGGGCAGAGGTGGCCTGTTGCGCCCTATACCGGGCGGTACATATCAGGTCAATGAGAAGATGCTGGACGATCTGAAGGCAGGGACTTACGGTTTGCATGCCTCCAATCTGGGAGCGGTGATTGCCGCTGCCATTGCCAAAGAAGCCAATCTGCCGGCTTTGGTAGTAGATCCGGTGGTAGTAGACGAATTAGCCCCGATAGCCCGCATTACCGGCAGGCCGGAAGCCCCCAAACGCAGCATATTCCACGCTCTGAACCAAAAAGCCGTGGCCAAGCGCTATGCGGCTTCCATTCAGCGCAGCTATGAAGATCTGAACCTGATTGTAGCCCACTTAGGCGGCGGCATCTCGGTGGGATGTCATCAGCATGGCCAGGTGGTGGAGGTCAATAACGCCCTGGACGGGGACGGACCTTTTTCGCCGGAACGGGCCGGCACGGTCCAGGTGGCTGCCTTTGTAGAATATGTAGTAAGCAACGGTCTGACCAAGGACAAAGTAGCCAAACTGCTGGCCGGCAGGGGAGGGCTGGTGGCCCACCTGGGGACCCAGGACGCCAGGGAGATCGAGAAGAGAATCCAGGCCGGTGACCGGCATGCAGCCCTTGTCTATGACGCCATGATCTATCAGATAGCCCGGGGCATCGGCGCGGCAGCCGTACCCGTCCGGGGCAAGGTAGACGCCATTCTCCTGACCGGCGGCATTGCCTACTCCCGCTATGTGACCGACCAGATTACCTCTTATGTGGAATTCATCGCCCCGGTCGTGGTCATTCCCGGCGAAAATGAAATGCAGGCTTTGGCTGAAGGGGCTTATCGGGTGATGAGCAATCAGGAGGAGAGTCGGATGTATTGATAAAAGGCTGTTTTGGTGCTATACACGCTAAAACAGCTTTTATGGTCCGCATGATAGTCATAACCTGAGGTTGGACATCTTTTGACAATTTCCGTATATTTATTATAATAAGAATTGATTGATTTCAATATCACAACATTGATTTATTGAAAAAATCATACTTACTTTTATTGTATGCAAATATTGGCGGAAAATTTTAATGCAGCGCTAGCGAAAATAGATGCGGAATAACTGTAAAATATGGAGATTGACAATGGATGAGCGAGATTGGATTATCTTACAAACCTTACATCAAAAGAAGAATATTACCAGAACTGCCGAAGCGTTATTCATTTCGCAGCCCACGTTGACCAGCCGCCTCCAGCAGATCGAAGACCGGTTTGATGTGCAAATCGTTGTACGCGGTAAAAAGGGAGTTTATTTTACGCCGGAAGGCGCATACCTGGCCGAATGCTCCAAGGAAATGCTGCAAAAAATGCATACTATTGAGGGTACAGTCCGGACACTGAAAAATGAAGTGAAAGGCTTGTTAAAACTGGGGGCGTCTAATTTTTTCACCAGGCACAAGCTGCCGGAACTCTTAAGGCGATTTCAAGAGCGGTATCCTGAGGTTGAATTTAAAGTAGTCACTAACCTGAGCGGTAGAATCGTTGATTTGGTTTATAATCATGACATTGATGTCGGGTTTATTCGCGGGGAATATGGCTGGTCTGATAAAAAGGAATTGTTGTTTGAAGAAAATATGTATATTGTTTCTGCCTGGAAAATCAGTTGTGAGCAGCTTCCTGAGAAGCCCCGGATTGACTACATCAGCAACAAAGCTGTGCGCGATGTATTGGATAATTGGTGGAAAGACAATTTTCACAGACCACCGCATATCGGGATGAACGTCGACAGAATTGATTCATGCAAGGAAATGGTTCTGAAAAACTTGGGATATGCGTTTTTGCCCAGCGGGATTCTGGATGCGGAGGATCAGGTATATAAGATACAAATGTTTGACCGTGCAGGCATGCCTTTGGTACGGCGGACCTGGATGTTCTATTATGAAGATAAATTACAAATTGCACTGATAAAAACATTTGTTGATTTTGTAAAATCCATCGATGTGTATTCGCTATAAGATTAAGATTGCTCTGCCCGATCGGCATATGCGCCGGTTGGGCAGTTTTTTTGTCATCGCGATTGAGATATTGAAATTCCTGATGCATATGATTGGATATTTGTATTATAAATATTTTCTGAAATTTTCTATAATGTCACTGTAATGAGTCCGCTTCGGCCGATTGCGGGGAAAATGGATAACCGGAAGGAAGGTGCTCTTGAACATTCCTGTGGTATAATGGCAAGCTGCTTATTTATCGTTTACACCACTTCAAAGAAGCTTAGTAAGTTTAGTGAGCTAAGAGAATCAGTTCTTCTGCTACAGTCATGATTACTAACATATGAAAGATGGGGAGGTTCTACCATGTCCATGTCATTAGCTTTGTTAGGCTACCTTACCATTGCCATTTTTATGGCATTGCTGATGGGGAAAAAGTTGTCTGCCTTTGTTTCCCTGATTATTGTTCCTGTCGCCATGGGCTTGCTCGGCGGCATGGGCGGCGAATTAGGCGACTATGCGCTGAAAGGCCTTAAAGGAGTGGCGCCCACCGGTGCGTTGATGATCTTTGCTGTTATGTATTTTTGCGTGATGATTGCCGCCGGTATGTTTGACCCTTTAGTAGACAAAACGGTTCGGTTTATTAAAGGCGACCCGGTAAAGCTGCTGGTCGGTACTGCCGTCTTAGGATTAAGTATTTCCCTAGATGGCGATAGCGTTACTACCTTTATTATCGTCTGCTCGGCATTGGTGCCTATCTATAGAAAGATGGGTATTAATACGTTAAATTTAGCCTGCATTACACTGATGGCAAATTCTGTCCCGAATATTTTGCCATGGGGCGGACCTACGGCCCGGCTGCTGGCCGCCCTTAAATTAGATGCGGCGGAAGTAATGACACCTTTTTATCCCTGCCTGGCAGTTGCAGCAGTGTATGTCATCATCGTAGCCTATATTATGGGCCGTCAGGAAAGAAAACGAATTGGTCCTGTCCACATGAGCGAAGAGGAAATTACGGCATTAATTAAAGATGCGACAGCAAGAAATGAAGAGTACAAGAGGCCCAAGACCATGCTCTTTAACTGGGCCATGACAATCTTCATTGTTGCCTCGCTGGTATTGGATATTTATCCTCCGGCAGTGATGTTCGCTATTGCGACCGCTATTGCCTTAGTCGTTAACTATAGTATCAAAGAGCAAAGAACGCTGATTGAGGATGTGGCGTCTGATGTGCTGCCGGTGGCTTCGCTGGTTTTTGCGGCCGGGATCTTTATGGGCATTTTAGCCGAATCTAAAATGGCGTCAGCCATTGCCACTCATCTTATTTCTTTGATTCCGGAACAAATGGGTTCTCATTTTGCGTTTTTCGTTTCGCTGGTGAGCGTCCCATTGCTTTTTGTCTCCTCCAACGACGCTTTTTACTTCGGGATCGTTCCCGTGTTTGCCGAAACGGGGGCGACCTACGGCTTTACCACCCTGCAGATCGGCTTGGCCTCCCTGTGCGGGCAGGCATTCAGGCTGTTAAGCCCAACGGTGGCATCCATCTATGTGCTGTTGCAGATGACGGAAGTTAATATGGTTGAGTGGCAGATTAAGACTGCAAAGTGGGCGATTGGCTTGTTTGTTATCTATGTGGTTATGTTGTATTTCGTCCTGGGCGTCATTCCCTTTTAAGTCAAACGGCAAATTATTTTAAAAGAAACGGAGATCATGATATGGTGCATGTAAGACAAAACGGAGTATATTTGCTAAAGGGCCGGGTGATGATGGACGATATGCAGCCGGTCAATATGGCTGAAGCAAACCGGCGCATGGCAAACGCCGGCTGTTGCCCTCTGCCCGAGACCGCCGTCGATAAGGATGAGGCCCGCAAGGGAACCATTGCCTGGCGGATTTTAAACAGCCATAATGTTTCCGGTGAACAGAGCAAGCTGAAACTTCGCTTTGATGCACTGACCTCTCATGATATAACCTATGTCGGCATCGTGCAAACAGCTTGCGCCAGCGGCATGAAAGAGTTCTCGATTCCTTATGTTCTGACCAATTGCCACAACAGCCTTTGCGCTGTTGGCGGAACCATTAACGAAGATGACCATGTGTTCGGTCTGTCGGCCGCGAAAAAATTCGGCGGTATTTTTGTGCCGACGCATCAGGCGGTTATTCATCAGTATATGCGGGAAATGATGACCGGCTGCGGCAAAATGATTCTGGGCTCGGACAGCCACACCCGCTATGGCGCCCTTGGCACAATGGGGATCGGCGAAGGCGGCGGCGAGCTGGTTAAGCAGTTGCTGAAACGGACCTACGACATTGCTTACCCCGATGTGGTTGCCATCTATCTGTCAGGGGCTCCGGCTGCGGGAGTCGGCCCCCAGGATGTCGCCCTGGCGGTTATCGGCGCGGTGTTCAAGTCGGGGTTTGTTAAGAATAAGGTGCTGGAGTTCGTCGGGCCCGGGATCGATAACCTTACGGTGGACTTTAGAAACGGCATCGATGTGATGACTACGGAAACAACCTGCCTCTCATCCATTTGGCGCACCGATGAAGCGGTCGCCGAGTATTATCGCATTCATGGCCGCCCTGACGGTTACCGCAGGCTGGAGCCGGGTGATGTAAGCTATTATGACGGTCTGATCCAGGTCGAGCTGGACAAGATAAAGCCAATGATCGCCCTGCCTTTCCATCCGAGCAATGTCTGGTCGATTGAGGAACTGAATCAGAATGCGGCGGATATTTTGCGGCAGGTAGAGAAAGAAGGGCAAAAGCAGCTGGAAAATCCCGACCTGCGGTTTAACCTGACCCATAAGCTGGCCAAGGGCCGCCTGAAGGTCGACCAGGGGGTTGTCGCCGGCTGCGCCGGCGGCACATTTGAGAATATTGCAGCCATGGCCGGGATTCTCGATGGGCAGTCTGTCGGCGCCGATGCCTTCGCGCTGAGTGTGTATCCTGCCAGCCAGCCGGTTAGCCTGGCCTTGAGCGGCAACCGCATGCTGGAGAAACTGATGCTGGCCGGCGCGACGATCCGTTCCGCCTTTTGCGGCCCCTGCTTTGGCGCCGGCGATGTTCCCGCCAACAACGGGCTGAGCATTCGTCATACCACCCGGAATTTCCCCCATCGGGAAGGCTCCAAGCCGGATAACGAGCAGATTGCCGCCGTCGCTCTGATGGATGCCCGTTCCATCGCTGCTACCGCCCGCAATAGCGGCATACTGACCCCGGCGACGGAAGTCCAGATGGAATTCGCACCGCCAGCCTATCATTTCAATCAGAAGGTCTACGAAAACCGTGTTTATCAAGGCTTTGGCCAAGCAAAACCGGCGGAGGAACTGGTTTTCGGGCCCAATATTGCCAGCTGGCCGGCCATCCGCCGCCTGCCGGAAAATCTGCTGCTTGCGGTTGCCGCCGTGATCCGTGATCCGGTAACCACTACTGATGAACTGATTCCCTCCGGCGAAACATCGTCCTTCCGTTCCAATCCGTACAAGCTGGCGGAGTTTACCCTGTCAAGAAAAGACCCGTCCTATGTAACGCGGGCCAAAGCGATACAGGCGATGGAACAAAAGCGTCAAAGCACGGCTGATAATCCGGCGCCTGAGGTTGACGCCTATTTTCGCTCGGCTTTACCGGCTGCAGAGTACAGCGATGCGGCGTGGCAAAAATTACTGCGGGATACCGGGCTGGGCAGCGTAATCTTCGCCCTTAAGCCAGGGGACGGATCGGCCCGGGAGCAGGCCGCGTCCTGTCAGAGAGTCCTGGGCAGCGACGCCAATATTGCCGTGGAATATGCCACCAAGCGCTATCGCAGCAATTTAATCAACTGGGGCATGATTCCCTTTACCGTTGCGGCCAAAGATCAGGACAAGCTGGCAGTCCATGACGTGATCTTCATTCCGGGAATCCGTCAGGCTATCAGCTCAGACGCGGAAAAAGTGGAAGCCCTGGTAATCAATCAGGCGGGCAAGTCTTCCCTGGAACTCCGGCTGGAGTCACTGTCCCGGGACGACCGGGATATTCTTCTGGCGGGAAGCCTGATCAATTATTACGCCGGGTAATCCCCGGCCGACAGGCTGCTGCGTTCCAACCGGATATTGTTATATGAATATGGAGGACACGGACATGACACAGATCGCACAAATAGGCCGGTCTGGCACACTGGAATCCAACGACATACTGATCACAGTATCTCCCGGCGCCGCGGGAGAAGGCATTGCCATTGAATTAATCAGTCCGGTCATCAAGCAATTCGGCGACCGTATTCGCGAGGTGATCACCGAAACTCTGACAACGCTGGACGTGAACGATGCCCGGGTGCAGGCCACTGACAAGGGTGCTCTGGACTGCACCATTCGCGCCCGGGTACGGACTGCCGCCGGACGGGCGGCAAAAGGAGGCGATTAAATGGAGAGGTTGCGGCGGAGTATGATGTTTGTGCCGGGGAATAATCCCGGCAAACTGCAAACCGCAGGCATCTACGGTGCGGATTCCGTTATATTCGATCTGGAAGATGCCGTAGCGGTAACGGAGAAAGACGCGGCCAGGCATTTGGTGTATCAAGCCATCCGGGACCTTCGCTATCCCTGTGAAGTGGCGGTCCGGGTTAATCACATCCTGACCCCCTTCGGACGGGAGGATTTGCGGCAGGTGCTGCCGGCCAAACCGGACCTGATTCGGCTGCCGAAGGCTGAAGCGGCGCAAGAGATCAAGGATGTGGATGAAATCATTTCGGAAGCCGAATCTAAACATAATTTCGCCCCCGGTACGATTCAGATGGGAGCCGCGATTGAAACCGCCAAGGGATTGCGGCAGGCCTACGCTATTGCCAGCGCGTCCCCTCGTATGGCGTTTATCGCCATTGGCGGAGAGGATTTCATTGCAGATCTTAAAACTACCCGCAGCAAGGAAGGCTGGGAACTATTCGAGGCCCGATCCCAACTGGTGCTGGCGGCCCGTGAGGCAGGCATCCAGGCAATTGATACGGTGTTTTCTGATGTGAATGACGAGGAAACATTTATTGCCGAGGCGACCCGGATTAAAGGCCTGGGTTTTGACGGCAAGTCGGTGATTAATCCGCGTCAGGTGCAGTTGATGCATCGGGTCTTTCAGCCTTCCGAGCAGGAAGTGGCCCATGCCAGACGGGTACTGACCGCTTATCGGGAAGCCCTGGAGAAAAAATCCGGTGTCATTGCTCTCGACGGCAAAATGATTGATAGCCCAATTGTGATCAGGGCCCAGCGGGTGCTGGCTTACGCCCAGGCGGTAAAAAAATAGGAGAGAGGGTATTGATGTGATAAATACAGTGAAAAGAGTGCTGCCTGAGACGATAAACGGCCAGGCAACACTCCCCTATGCCGGCCCTTTCGCTGTTCAGCCTGAAGGCCGCCGGGCGGGGGCTAAAGTCCGTTTTAACAAACCTCACTCAGATAAGGTGCTTCCATCAATCGAACGGGCTATCGATGCCTCCGGCTTGCGGGACGGTATGACGATCTCCTTTCATCATCATTTCCGCAACGGGGATTATGTGCTGAATTCGGTCATCGAGGCAATTGCCCGCAGGAATATCAAGGGGCTGACACTGGCGCCAAGTTCTTTGAATGATGTCAACGATGCCATTATCCCGTTTATTGAACAGGGGATCATTATCGCCATCGAAACCAGCGGGGCCAGGGGAAAACTTGGCCGGCTGATGACGGCGGGAAAGCTGGCGAAACCGGTGCTGATCCGGTCCCACGGTGGCCGGGCGCGGGCCATTGAATGCGGCGAACTTCATATTGACGTTGCCTTTATTGGCGCCCCCTGCTGCGATGCCTACGGCAATATCAACGGGGTTGAGGGCCGGTCGGCTTGCGGCTCCCTGGGATATGCCATGGTGGATGCGGCTTATGCCGATACGGTAGTGGCTCTGACCGACAATCTTGTGGCTCATCCGTTGCAGCAGGTCAGCATTCCCCAAACCCAGGTGGATTATATTGTGAAACTGGAGAGTATCGGCGACCCTAAGGGCATCGCTTCCGGAGCGCTGCGCATTAGCCGCGACCCGAGAGAACTGCTGATCGCCGAATATGCCACCGGCATCATTGAGCATTCAGGCTGCTTTAAGAACGGCTATTCGCTGCAGCTGGGCAGCGGCGGCGCTTCGCTGGCAGCCGCTAAATTCATCAAGGAGAAGATGATTGCCCGGGGCATTGTCGCCAGCTTCGGCATTGGCGGCATAACGGCGCCTTTCGTGTCCATGATGGAGGAAGGTCTGATTGAGACCATCTTTGATGTGCAGGATTTTGATCTTCCTTCTATCCATTCCCTGAAAACCAATCCGCGGCATCAGGAAATGTCCGCGTCCTTTTATGCCAATCCTCACAACGGCGGCCCTATCGTCAATAATCTGGACGTGGTGATCCTCAGCGCTACCGAGATCGATACCGACTTCAATGTCAACGTGATTACCGATTCCAACGGCGTCATTATGGGGGCTTCCGGCGGACACTCGGATGCCGCCGCCGGCGCCAATCTGACCATTGTCGTCGCGCCTTTGCTGCGAGGCCGGCTGCCCATGATTCTGGATAAAGTGAATACAGTCGTGACCCCCGGTGAGTCGGTGGATGCCGTTGTTACCGAGCGGGGCATTGCCATAAACCCCAGACGGGCTGATCTGATGAATAATCTACAGGGTACCGGGCTGCCGGTAATGAGTATTGAAGAATTGCAGCATATGGCCTATGATTTGACCGGTAAACCCAAGCCGATTCAGACAAGTGATGAAGTCGTGGCGGTTATCGAATATCGCGACGGCAGCATCATTGATGTTGTCCGCAAACCGACAGAGTGAAAAGCAGAAGGGGGAGTTTTAGAATGAACACACTTACAGGCATACTGGCGCAATATATCCACAAGACCACCTTCACTGATCTGCCGGAACCGGTGGTAACCCAGGCGAAGCAATGCTTAATCGATACCATCGGCTGCTCGCTGGCCGGGGTTCATTTCCCGGAAATTGTCGGGGCCACAAAAGAACTGACAGCAGTGGACACGCAAACAGACTGCGTTATCTGGGGCATGTCCGAGAAAGCGTCGCTGCTGACCGCCGCACTGTTGAACGGCGTCACCAGCCACGCTGTGGAAATGGACGACGTGCACAAAACCTCCAAGACCCATACCGGGGCAGTCGTTATTCCGGCAGCGGTTACTTTGGCGGGATATCGGCAGGCCAGCGGCAAAGAACTGCTTACGGCCATTGTGATGGGCTATGAAAGCGCCTATCGCATCGGAACCGGCATCAACGCCTCGGCTCACAGGCTGCAGGGCTGGCATGCCACCGGCGTCTGCTGCACCTTCGGCTCCGCCGCGGCTGCCGGCAAATTGCTGCATCTGGATGAGGCGCAGACTGTCAGCGCGCTGGGCATGGCCGGAACGCAGTCCAGCGGACTCTGGGCACTGACCATGGACGGCGCAACCTGCAAAAAGCTGTATATGGGCAAGGCGGCCCAAAGCGGGATTTTGTCCGCTTTGCTGGCGCAAGGTGGCATGACCGGACCAGCGTATGTGCTGGAGGCGGAAGACGGTGGACTGTTTCGGGCGGCTTCTTCTAACTACCGGTTTGAGGCGGTGACGGAGAAGCTGGGAGAACGCTGGGATATTCTGAAGGCGGACCGCAAACCTTATGCCTGCTGCCGCAGCGCTCAGCCGCCAATAGACGCGATTCTGCATATGCGCCGGGAGTATGGGATCCGCCCGGAAGATGTGGCTAGCATCCGCGTCAACACCTATGATATCGCCGTAAAACAATGCTTTAACACCAAACGGCCCAAGAATGTGGTGGAGGCGCAGCTTTGCATTCCCTACACGGTAGCCGTTGCTTTGACCGACGGCGCCGCCTCGCCCCGGCAGTTCACCGGCGAACGCATTGCTGACGACGCGCTGATGGCTTTAGCCGCAAAAGTGGATGTATTCGAAGACTCCGCCTTTACCGGGCGCTATCCGCAAAACTGGGGCTGCCAGCTGATTTTGAAAACAGTCGACGGCAAAGAGTATGAGCAAACGATTGTTAATGCCAAAGGCGATTCTGACAATCCCCTTAGCTTTGACGACCTTGTCGGTAAATTCACTACCCTGGCCGACGGCGTACTGCCGGCTGAACGGCAAAAGAGAATCATTGACTGCATTATGAATCTGGAAAAACAGGAAACCGTCGCAAATCTCGTTGGCTTGCTTGAAAAATAAAGGAAATTAAACGGATATAGAGTTCGTACAAGCCGCGGAAAACGTGGGAGGCTTTCATCTTGGCAAAAATAAAGATTATTGTAGTGGGTAGTAATGATGCACTGGCACAAGAACTTGAAAATGTGGTGGTCAACACAGTGGGGGATCTGGTGGACACCACACGAGCCACTCTCAAGGAATACGCCAGTTGCGCCGGTGATATGTATATTTGCTATGCCAGCCGGGAAAGGGAGTTTACCGCCAAATTTGGCGAGGAGAAGGTTGTTGCGCTGGAACTGCGGCCGCCGGCGGTATTCTTTATCCAGGTGGCCCAAATTCCTGCAGGCGAAAAGGTTATCATTTTTAATAACAGCCGGGCTGGCGCCGGGGTAATCGAAAAATACCTGCAGCAGTACCAAATCAGTCATCTGCAGTATCAGGTCGTCGCTTTCGATGAAGACACGGCGGAAAGCATCGAGAGCATCCTGTCCCAGGCGGAATATATTATTGGCAATGAAGGCTATACGGCGCCAGACAAGGTTTTGTACAGCAGGTATGGCAAACTGTTGAGGCCTGATGTCACGGTCATTGCCAGTCCGGCCAGAGAGGCAACATCCGAGTCGGTAAGCTGTATGGCGAAAAAAGTGATTAGTTTTGTCCAGGCGCAGGACCGCAAGAGCCTGTTTCGGACCCAGGCGCAGCGGATCAATGATGCGATAACCAATATTGCCGCGTCGATCGAGGAATTAAATGCTTCACAGCAGGAATTGGCGGCCAGCATGTCCGAGGTGGCCAAACTTTCCGGCAAAGCCTTTGAAGACGTAACCAATACCAATAATATATTGGATGTGATCCGGCAAATTGCCAGCCAGACTAATCTTCTTGGGCTGAATGCCTCGATTGAAGCGGCGCGGGCAGGGGATTTAGGCCGGAGCTTTGCCGTAGTGGCGGATGAAGTCAGGAAACTATCCGTACAGAGCACAGATTCCACGAAAAATATCGATCGGATTCTGAGACAGATGCAATCGTCCATGGATACTGTGATCAGAACCACGCAGCAAACAGCTAGAATCACTGAGGAACAAAGCCATGCGACGCAGTCCATCACGGTGATGGTTACCAGCCTGCAGCAAATTAGTGAGGAGATGCTGCGTTCGGCCCATTTGGAGGGATAAATCTCTGCTTCAACTAGCGGTTGCTAAACAAAGCCCACTTCCTTGCCTTGCGGCTCGAAAGTGGGCTTTGTCGACATCCTGAATCATGGGTGCCTTTATGGTTTTTTTGTTTCACGAAAAGATCTCCGTGAACTCGTCCACTCTTATAGACTTGCCCCTGACCGGGAGTAGCACAAGCAGCTGGCATGGGCAGAGGCGGATGCCGCGCAATGGGAACTGGGTGCAGAAGTCGCCCGTTCCAGACAGCTATCGCGATATGGGCTGAGACGTGATCAGTCTGGCCTTGATTTTGTATGAGAATCAGTGTATTAGCGCGTTTGATTCGAAGGTGGATCTGAAATTCTTTTCCGGTGTATCCGTTGCTCTGCGATTGTGGACCCAGTAGGCCGGGGATGGCTACGAAGCGGATGACGCTCTCCGTTTCTCGCCGGAATGATGAACGCAAGGGCAGCATGACTCGGCGGCGCAGCCGACTGGAGGATCCCGTCGCCAACCTCTCGGCCGAGCTTCTCGGTGACGCATCAGGCCACGATAACGGTTCCGTACCCGTCCGGGGCAAGGTAGACGCCATTCTCCTGACCGGCGGCATTGCCTACTCCCGCTATGTGACCGGCCAGATTACCTCCTATTCGGTAAGTCGGATCTATATGCGATTTATGTATGGCTATTGCTGTTTTTGAATGGCGGACCTATGCTTAATATAGCATTTGCATTGCTTTTGCAAATACAAATATATATAATAGGTATAGGAGGGGTGGACGTGGCGAAAACAACGAATATTTATGTCAGGCTTGAACCCGGTCTTAAGGAAGAGGCGGAAGCGATATTAACTGAACTGGGGATTCCGATTTCCAATGCTGTCAATATTTTTCTGAAGCAAGTTGTTATGCATAAAGGCATACCTTTTGATGTAAAGCTGCCGACAGAAAAATTTGTGAGTGTTGCCGATATGAGTGAAAAGGAAATAAACGCTAAGCTGGAAAAAGGATATGAGGATTTCCTGCAGGGAAATACCAAGTCTGTATCGGTAACGTTCGCGGATATCCGTAAAGATTATGGGATATGAAATACAAAATAGTTACTACCGAGCAAGCGGACAGCGATTTGAGAGCGATATACGAATATATAGCGTTCACGTTGCTCTCACCTGAGGCAGCGGTCAGACAGTTGGAAAGAATCGAACAATCTATTATGAAGCTGCAGGAAATGCCGGAGAGATATCAACTGTACGAAGAAGAACCTTGGCGCAGCAGGGGGCTTCGCAGTATGCCGGCGGATCATTTTATTGTCTTTTATATCCCGCGGCATGAGGAAGATAAAACAATCACTGTTATTCGGGTTTTGTATGGAGGAAGAAATAGGAGTGAACAGCTGGCAGATTACGATAAAAAACAGTCAACTGCTAAACTGATAGATGACCTCAATAGAGATCGAAAGTCCGGGAAAGAAAATGGGTGGATATTGCATGAGGCTTGACGGATTTTTGCGTATACTGCTATAATAGCATCAACTGAACCAACGCATGATTAAGGTGCCGCCCATTCGGGGGGAGAATAGGGAAGTCTGAGCATGGGAGAATCATTCTGTGCGTAGGCGCGGGCCCGCCACTGTACCGGGGAGACCTTACAATAGCCACTCGCAAGGGGAAGGCGTAAGCAGTCGATGAAACGGGAGCCAGGAGACCTGCCTTAATCGGTTTTTAAATCCTTCATGGATAAAGAAGGCTTTTTTGGGTGAGACCAAAAGAGTCTTTTTCTTTTGATTTGCATGATTACAGGGGGTATTTTGCAATGAATTTATTGTCCGAGACACTGTTGGGAATCATTGATCCTGATGTTGCCGCCATGGGGGCGGTGCAAGAACGGCTGGACAGCCTCACCAAGCCTGTGGGCAGTCTGGGGCGTCTGGAGAGTATGGTCAGACAGTATGGGGGAATCCGGCGGCAGGCGCGGCCGGATTCGCCTCGCTGCTGCATGGTGATCGCTTCGGCGGATCATGGAGTGGCCCGGCACGGGATCAGCGCCTATCCGGTGGAAACCACCCTGCAGATGACGGCCAATTATCTGCTGTCCAAAGGCGGCAGCGCCAATGCCTTCGCCAATTTCTGCGGCGCGGACATGGTGGTGGCGGATGTGGGAGTGGCCGGAGACATGTCCTATGTTCCGGGACTGTGGCATAGAAAGATTGCCTATGGCACTGAAGACTTTACCCAGGGGCCGGCCATGAGCCGGAAGCAGGCTCTGGCTGCGATAGAAACCGGCATCGAAATCGTCAATGACCGGGTGAAGCAGGGCTACAACTGTTTCAGTTTAGGAGAAATGGGGATCGGCAATACTACTTCGAGCGCGGCGATTGTCGCCGCTTTTACCGGTCTGTCGCCGGAGCGGGTCACCGGACGGGGCACCGGCATATCCGACAGCCGGCTGCTGGTCAAACTCGATGTGGTCCGCCGGGCCCTGGCCGTCAACCTGCCTGATGCTTCTGACGGGATGGACGTACTGTCAAAGATAGGAGGATTTGAAACCGGCGCTTTGGCCGGGGTCATCCTGGGGGCGGCAGCCAACCGCTGCGCCGTCATCCTGGACGGTCTGAATACAACGGCGGCAGCTTTGATCGCCCATGCCGTTCATCCCCGCAGCAAAGAGTACATGTTGGCCTCCCACTTATCCACCGAGCCGGCCCACATCTTTGCCCTGAGGTTTTTGGGCCTGGAACCCTGCGTGGATATGGGGGTACGGCTGGGAGAAGCCATTGGCGCGTCAGTGGTGGTGGATATGCTGACAGTGGCGGTTAAGACGCTGGATCAAATGGCGACGTTTGAGCAGGCCGGAATTTCTGGGCCGGCTGGCGGCGTAGAATCCGCCCCTTGTGAAAGGGGGCCTTCGCTGGAGTGCCAGGGGAAGTNCGAGGATGCCGACTCAGTCACAGGGGGAGGAGGCTTCAATCCCTTTGTCACTGCGTGACACCTCCTTTTCACAAGGAAGGCGGGTATTTCAGCCGCCTCTTATTAAGCCCCTGGATACAGCAGCCATGGACCAGTGCCAGATCAGACTGGACAATTTGACCAAACCTTTAGGCAGTCTCCATTCTTTTGAGCATCTGGCCCGTCAGATGGCGGGAATCACTGGCAATCCCAGGCCGCGGTCTTTCCAGAAAAGCATCATTCTTATGGCCGGCGATCACGGTGTGGCGGCAGAAGGGGTCAGCGCCTATCCTCAGGCGGTGACGGTCCAGATGATCGCTAACTTTTGCCGGGGCGGCGCCGCCATCAATGTATTCGCCGAACATGTGGAGGCCGGGCTTGTTCTGGTGGATATCGGCGCAGCGGCGGACCTATCGTCTTTTTCCCAGGTGCGGGCTGCCAAGATTGCCCAGGGGACGGAAAATATCGCCCGCGGCCCGGCCATGAGCCGGGAACAAGCCATACAGGCCATAGAACTAGGGATGGTCGTCGCCAGGGACGAAATCGGCAAAGGGTCCCGTATTCTGGGACTGGGGGAAATGGGTATTGCCAATACCACCCCCAGTACGGCTATCATCGCCTGCTACAGCGACAAGACACCGACGGAACTGGCCGGCCGGGGCACCGGCATATCTGATGCCGGTCTCCATAAGAAAATCAGGGTTTTGGAAACCGCCCTGGCGGTCAACGACCCGGATAGAGAGGACCCTTTGGATGTGCTGAGCAAAGTCGGCGGTTTTGAGATTGCCGGCCTGGCCGGCGTCATCCTGGGCGCTGCCGCCGGCGGCGCCGTGGTCGTTCTGGACGGAGTGATCACCGGTGCGGCGGCTTTAATCGCGGTAAAACTGGCGCCTCAGACCAGAGATTACCTGATCGGGTCTCATCTTGGGGCGGAACCGGCCCATCAGGCAGCTTTAGACCTGATCGGCCTGCCAGCCTATCTGCGCCTGGATATGCGCTTGGGCGAAGGTACCGGCGCGGCTTTGGGCATGTCTCTTTTGAACGCGGCGCTCCATGTTCTGAACGATATGAAAACTTTCGGCGAGGCCGAAGTGGCCGTAGCACAGGATGGCCCGGGAGCTTTGCGGCAGAATAAAGATGTTAAAGATTAAGATTCTCTCTTTGTCCCGGCAGGAGTTCCCGAATCAAGAGCGAATAAACAACCAGCTTTATTTTTTCTTTTCCGGAACCAGGATCAGGAAGGGATAGTGGATCGTGGAGATTTTGCATAAACGGTTTTCCCGGGACCTTTGGCGGCTGACCCGATTATATTGGAAATCAGAGGAAAAATGGCGTGCGCTGGCGCTGCTGGCCGTAATTGTGGCTCTGAATCTGGGCAGTGTGTATATGCTGGTGCTGATTAACAAATGGTACAACACCTTTTACAATGCCCTGCAGAATTTCGATGCTGCCGGAACCTGGGCTGCATTGCGGGATTTTGCCCCGCTGGCCGCTATCTATATCATCATTGCCGTGTATGCATTCTACCTGCAGCAGATACTGCAGGTCCGCTGGCGCCGCTGGCTGACAGAGCGCTATCTGGGGGACTGGCTGACCAACCGGAATTATTACCGCATGCAGCTCTGGAAGACAGGCACTGACAATCCGGACCAGCGGATCAGCGAGGATGTGGGCCTGTTCGTCAGCCTGACTATGGGCCTGTCTCTGGGATTGTTAAAGGCTTCTGTCACTTTAGTCTCTTTTGCCGGCATTCTCTGGGCCTTGTCGGGAACCTTAAATCTGCCGCTGGGGAATGGACAGATTGCCATTCCCGGGTATATGCTGTGGGTAGCCATCTGTTACGCCGCGGTGGGAACCTGGCTGACCGCCCGGATCGGCCGGCCGCTGATTAACCTGAACTTTAACCAGCAGCGGTATGAGGCTGATTTTCGTTTCAGCTTGATCCGCCTGCGGGAAAACAGCGAAAGCGTTGCCCTATACGGGGGAGAAGCTGAGGAACGGAACTTGTTCCGGGGCAGATTCGCCCGCGTTATTGAAAACTTCCTGGAATTGGTCCGCCGGCGGAAAATACTGGTCTGGTTTACCTCGGGCTATGCGCAGATTGCTATCATCTTCCCTACTCTGATGGCTGCGCCCCGCTATTTCGCCAAAGAGATTCAGCTGGGCGGCCTGATGCAAATTACTGAGGCCTTTGGCCGGGTTCAGGATGCTTTGTCCTATTTTGTCGATGCCTATCCGCAGCTGGCCGAGTGGCGGGCGGTGGTCAACCGTTTGTCCGGGTTTACCGATCATATGCAGGCTGTGATGGTCATGGACCGGGAAAAAGACATCCGGTTAACCGGACACAGCGCCCCGGAGATCATTGTCACCAGTCTGGATATTGACCTTCCCGGCGGGGAAAATTTGCTGAGCAGCCTGGAACTGAAGCTGGCTCCGGCAGCAACCCTGCTGATCGCCGGCCCTTCCGGCAGCGGCAAGAGCACCCTGCTGCGGACATTAGCCGGCCTTTGGCCCTTTGGCAAGGGCACGATCAGCGTCCCCCGGGGACAGAAAGTCCTGTTCATTCCGCAAAAGCCTTATCTGCCACTGGGGAGCCTGCGGCAAGCTCTGATGTATCCGGGGACTCCAGGCCGGGTCAGTGACGGGGTGATGCGGGAGATCATGGAACTCTGCCGGATTTCCGAACTCATCGACCATCTGGATACGACGGCCGACTGGTCTCACATTCTTTCCCTGGGAGAACAGCAGCGGATTGCTTTTGCCAGAGCTCTCCTGCATCAGCCGGAATGGCTGTTCCTGGACGAGGCCACCTCGGCCCTGGATGAACCCACTGAGAAGGCATTATATCAACTCTTGCAGGATAAACTTCCCCGTACCGCCATTGTCAGCGTAGGCCACCGCAACACCCTGAATGCGTTTCATCGGGGCAAGCTGACTTTGACCGGCAACGGGCAGTGGAATATATTATATTAAAAAAAGCCCTATAAGGAGGCGAACAGATTGAAAGTCTACATCTCCCTGGACATGGAAGGCATAGCCGGCACGGTGGACTGGGACCAGGAAAGAACTGACCGCAATATGGTGCGCAAATATATGACGCAGCAGGTGGAGTGGGTTCTGGAAGGGATTCAGGAAAGCGGTGTCAACCTGAATATCGATGAGATCGTTTTAGCGGACTCTCATTCCAAGGGCGACAATGTATTTTATGATATTGCCTCGTTGGATGATAGGCTGCATCTCATTTCCGGCAGCCCCCGCCCCAATTATATGATGCCGACCTTGGATTCCGCCTGCGATGTGGTGTTCCTGGTGGGTTACCACAGCGGCATTGGCGCCCTCCACGGCGTCATGGATCACACCTATACCAGCTGTTTTCATAAAATTATGGTGAACGGACGGTTGATGAGCGAGGCGCTGCTGAACAGCGCGTATGCCGGCTATCATTCGGTCCCTGTAGGATTGGTAGTCGGAGATGAGGCCTTGCGTCTGGAATTAATGCAGCCTGACGCCATGCCCTGGGCGCGCTATGTGACCACCAAGACAGGATTGAGCCGTTTTGCCGCCAAAAACAGGCCGCCTGCGGCCCTGCGTCTGGAAACCATTGAAGCGGTCCGTTCGGTGCTGGAGTCGGATTTGAAAACCATCCCATTATACAGCTTTGCCTCGCCGGCTACGCTAACCATCGAGTTTCAGACCACCGTCATGGCCGATGTGGTTTGCTTAATGCCGGGGATTAAGAGACTGGACGGGCGGACGGTAGAGATGACTCAGGACGATTATAAGACTCTGTACAATGCCCGGGAAGCGATTGCAACTCTAGCCGTTTCAGTAAAGGGCCTATAGGAGACCGTTGAAAAAGGCCCATCTGTGTCGCGTTGCTCCTGCGGGCGTTCGACGTACCCTCCAACCGTACAGTCTCACGCCCGTCCTCGTCGCGCTATCAGAATTTGTGACTTTTCGGGAGATAGGTGGTAGCGATGTTTTCTCATAAACCGAAAAATCACCTAAATTCTTCAGTATGGCAACGCAGGCATTGCTCTTACCTAGCATCTGAACCTTTTGAACAGTCCCAGATTCGAGGCTACAGATGAGTTGTTGCCATAGACTTCTATAAATGCCGTATGAATAGAAGCGGCGATGCCGTGGAGGCATCGCCGCTTCTTTGAGGATACAGTTAAAAACCAGTCCTAGAACAGGAAGGTCAGGCCCAGCCCAAATCCGTTGCGGTCGTAACCGCCGTCGTAGCTGGTGGATTTGTAATTGACATTCAGGTCTACGCCGTAATGGATCCGGTAGTTGATGCCGACCTGGAATTCATCGAAGTCGCCGCCAATGATCATGGAAGCATAGCCTTCGGTATCTTCGGCCAGTTCTCCGTTAAGGGCAGCGCCCAGGTAGAGATCACTCTCGGGACCGTAATCCCGCACTCCTACGATGCCGCGGAAGTTATCCGAAAAGAGCAATTGACCGTAGAGATCGTTTTCTGTGTCGGACCAACCTTCTACATCGCTGATTTGCAGGCCGATAGCCACTTTTTCAAACAGCTGGTGCTCCAGGTACAGGGTGTGAGCATCCGGATCGGCAGCCTGGAACATGTAGCCGGCAGCCGTACCGCCTACGTATAAATTATTCACCGGAGCGGCCAAGGCTGTTCCGGCGCACAGTACCCAGACAGCTGCCAGGGTAAGTAAAAGCTTTTTCATGGTTTTCCCCCTCTCGTCAATCTTCAAGAATATGGATCCGAAAGGATTGCAATGATCCAACAGATGCTTATTCTATCTGAAATTTACTTTAGCATCAGGGAGGAGGCCTGTCAATATTTGCACAGGAAAATACGACAAAATACGACGAATTTTGCCGCGCCGGATTGTATTGGCTGACGGCCTGATATTAGTATATAATAATAAATGCTCTATGTAATTCTAACTGTAATCGAAATTGCAGAATCTTAATTGATGATTGATTCAGGAAAGGTGAACATCATGTTGCACGAATTTTCCCGGACAGAACTGTTAATCGGCCGACAGGGCCTGGAGATGCTGGCGCGCAGCAAAGTAGCGGTTTTCGGCATCGGCGGCGTGGGGACTTTTGCCGTGGAAGGCCTGGTCCGGGCCGGTGTCGGCAAATTGGTCCTGGTGGATGACGATTGCATCTGCCTGACCAACATCAACCGTCAGCTTCATGCCAGCCGCAAAACTATCGGCAGGCCTAAAGTCGAGGTCATGAAGGAACGAATCCTGGACATCAATCCTAAAGCGGAAGTGACGGCCTATCAGCAGTTCTATCTGCCGGAAGCGGCCTGCCAGCTGATTCACGAGGATTATGACTATATTATTGACGCCATTGATACCGTTACCGGTAAAATAGATCTGGTAATACGGGCCCGGGAGAAAGGCATTCCCATCATAAGCTGCATGGGCGCCGGCAACAAACTGGACCCCACCCGTCTGGAAGTGGCCGATATTTTTGCCACTTCGGTCTGCCCGCTGGCTAAGGTGATGCGTCAGGAACTGAGAAAGCGGGGTATCCCGTCCCTGAAGGTAATTTATTCCCGGGAAGAGCCCCTTAAGCCCCAGGAAACCGAGGCAACCAGCTGTGCCCTGGGCTGTGTCTGTCCCCCCGGGACCACCCGCAAATGCACTGTCCGGCGTCAGATTCCCGGCAGTATTTCCTTTGTACCTTCGGTGGCAGGGTTGATCGCCGCCGGCGAAGTAATCAAAGATCTGATAGGGGGCCGTTGAAAAGGGCTCATTTGCGTGTTGCTCCTGCGGGTGTGACTTTGGCTTCATTTGCAATCCGGTGTATTTTGCAGATATATGTGCCGGGTAAAAATGATTCTTTGGCAGGAGGTTGGGTGTTTAAGACTGAATAGTAATACCATATAAATTCAGAAGGATGTGAGAGAATGCAGGGTCAGTATATTTTACGGATGCTATCCGGTGATAAGACTGTGATTCCGGCGGTCCGGACCAAGGATGATTTCCGGTATGCTCTGCAGAATACATCCAGCCCCAGTATCATCCTGCTGTTTGGCGATATCAATCTATTGCCGGAATTATTGGCCCGGAGTGAAGAATACAAAAAATTGCTGCTGATTCACCTGGATTTGCTGGAAGGGGTGGGAAAAGACCGGGCTGGGATAAAAATGCTGGCCCGTATGGGGGTCAAAGGCATCATTACCACCAAGTCTCACCTGGCCAAACATGCCCGGGCCGAAGGAATGCTGGTGATCCAGCGAATGTTTGTCATGGATTCAGAAGCTCTCCGGACAGGCGTGCATGTCCTGCAGCAATTCAAACCGGATGCGATTGAAGTGCTGCCGGCATCAGTTCCGGCGGAGGTGATCAGTGACCTGGTGAAAGCCACCAATCTTCCCGTGCTGGGAGGCGGGCTGCTGACTACGGAGGCGGATGTACGCGCGGCTTTAAAGAATGGGCTTTGTGCCGTCAGCACCAGCCGGCGGGAGCTTTGGAACAATATTTTACGCTGATGTTTGATTTAGGGATTGACATATTTGTTTGATTAGAGTCATAATTATGAATATAAGAACAATATCGGGACTGAATCAGAGAAGTCCAAATATACCGTGATTACATGGTGTATTTGGATTTTTTTTATAAAATTGAGAGGAGGCAGGGCAAATGAAAAAGGTCGTTAACCAGCCGGATTGGGTCCGTGGAGGAAATGCTGCAGGGGGCAGCAGCGGCTCATCCTCAGTATGTAAGGCGGATTTTGGGATTTCAGGTTTTAACGCGGGCTGATGCGCCGGTGGCCAATAAGGTGGCGTTGGTTTCAGGCGGCGGCAGCGGTCATGAGCCGTCCCACAGCGGTTATGTGGGCAAAGGGATGCTGGACGCAGCTGTTGCCGGGGCCGTATTTACTTCGCCAACCCCGGATCAGGTCTACGAAGCCATTAAGACGGTGAACAGCGGTAAAGGGGTATTGTTAGTCATCAAAAATTACACCGGCGATATTATGAACTTCGAAATGGCGGCGGAGATGGCTCAGGCCGAAGGCATCGTTGTGGAAAAAGTGGTGGTCAACGACGATGTGGCGGTGGAAAACAGCACCTGGACTACCGGGCGCCGCGGTATTGCCGGCACTGTATTCGTGCACAAGATAGCCGGCGCCATGGCTCAGACCGGCGCTTCTCTTTCGGAAGTCCGGCGGGTAGCGGAAAAGGTGATTGCCAATGTGCGGTCCATGGGATTGGCTTTATCTCCCTGTACCGTGCCGGCAGCCGGCAAACCGAGCTTTACCCTGGCGGAGAACGAGATTGAAATCGGCATGGGGATTCACGGCGAACCGGGTACACACCGGGAAACGCTGCGCTGCGCCGATGAAATGACGGCGCACCTGGTCAACAAGATTCTGGCCGATATGTCCCTTAAGGCCGGGGATCAGATAGCGGTTTTAGTCAATGGCCTGGGTGCCACTCCTATGATGGAGCTGTACATTGTCAACCGGAAAGTGGCGGAAATATTAAAAGGACTCAAAGTGGAGACGGTTAAAACCTACGTGGGCAATTATATGACTTCCCTGGAAATGGCCGGCTATTCCGTCACACTGCTCAAACTGGACGATGAACTGAAAAAACTGCTGCTGGCGCCTGCCGATACACCGGCCTGGATGCAAGTGTAATTTTTAATAGGTTGTCAGGAAACTAAGAGTCCGTTGCAAACCTCATCTGCGGGCTGGAATCTGAGACCGTTCAAAAAGGTCCGGATGCTAGGTCAGAGAGAAGCTCTGCGTCTCCGTACAGTGAAGAATTCAGATGACTTTTCATTCATGCGAGATTATCCACTATTACCAATCTCTGAAAAGTCATGAATTCTGATACAGCGCGCCGGCAGGAGGCTGAAGTGACGCAGATGGGCCTTTTTCAACGGTCTCCTAAAAGCGGGGGATTGCTTTGAACTGCATAGTAGACGCATTAACAGCCATAGGGAAAGCTATGATCGATAATAAGGAATTTTTGACTCAGCTGGATGCGGCCATTGGCGACGCAGACCATGGAATCAATATGACCCGGGGCTTTGAAGCGGTCCTGGCCAAACTTTCCGGCATCAGCCCGGACTCAGACGCGGCGGCCATCCTGAAACTGACAGGCATGACCTTGTTATCCACCGTGGGGGGGAGCATCAGGGCCCCTTTACGGCACTGCCTTTTTGCGGGCCGCAGCCATCGGTCAGGGCAAGACCGCCCTGACCGCCGACGACCTGAAGCAGATGCTGCAGGCAGCCATTGGCGGCATTAAAGAACGGGGCAAAGCAACCACCGGCGAAAAAACCATGCTGGACGCTTTAGAACCGGCCCATGAGGCCTTTATGGCTTCAGGGGAAAAAGGCGGCAGCCTGGCCGACTGCTTTGCGGCTGCCCGGGATCAGGCCCTGGCCAGCGTGGAATACACCAAAACCATTATTGCCAGGAAAGGCCGGGCCAGTTATCTGGGGGAACGTAGCCTGGGCCATCAGGACCCGGGGGCCACTTCCGTCTATCTGATGTTAAGCGCCCTGACGGATTATTGCCGCCGGCTGGAGGTATAGGCATGGTCGGAGTGGTGGTAGTGTCCCACAGCGCCAAAGTGGCGGAGGGGACCTGCGAGATTGCCGGGCAGATGGGTAAAGCCGGCCAGAAGGTGATTGCCGCAAGGGGGACGGCGGACGGCGGCATCGGGACCGATGCGGTGAAGATCGCCGCCGCTATCGCGGCCGCCGATACCGGCGATGGAGTGGTGGTGCTGGTAGACTTGGGAAGCGCCGTACTTAGCGCTCAAACGGCGATTGAACTGCTGGAATCTGAGCTGCGGCAGCGGGTGGTGATCGCCGATGCTCCGCTGGTGGAAGGGACTGTAATCGCTGTGATTGAAGCTTCCCTGGCGGTGCCGCTCTCACAGGTTGCTGCCAGCGCAGCGCGGAGGCTAAGCATATGCCCAAGGGCAGTTAAAAAGCCTGCATGGCAGAATAATCCGATTCATTAGATTTTTGTCAGCCGACTGAATAATTTTTTGATGAAAAGGGGGAGATGCCGCACCCACGGCAGGTAGTTAACTTCTCGAAATTATAAACTAGGAGGGATTTAATCATGTCGAGTCCGTTTATTGGTGAATTCATAGGCACGCTGGTTCTCATTCTCCTGGGTGATGGCGTGGTAGCCAATGTGGTGCTGAAAAAATCTAAAGGGGAAGGATCAGGCTGGATTGTTATTGCTACCGGCTGGGCCTTTGCAGTGGTTCTGGGCGCATTCGCCGCTATAGCCACAGGCTCGGTGCAAGCCGATCTGAATCCGGCCGTGACCCTGGCGAAAACACTGAATAACGTATATACTTTTCCCGTGGCATTCAGCCTGATGGCGGCTCAAATGGCAGGCGCCTTTGTCGGTGCCTGCCTGGTGTATTTTGCCTATTTGCCCCACTGGGAATTGACCGAAGACCAGGGAACCAAGCTGGCTGTTTTCTCTACCGGTCCCGCCGTGCGCAATACGACGGCTAATCTGATCACCGAAATTATTGGCACAACCATGTTAATGTTTGCGTTTTTTGCTATCTTCTCCAAAACTGTCGGTGCCATAGCACCCGGCTTCGGCACCTTCCTGGCCGGTGTTGTGGTCTGGTCCATGGGCTTAAGCCTGGGCGGTCCCACCGGCTATGCCATTAACCCAGCCCGCGACCTGGGGCCCCGTATCGCCCATGCCGTTCTGCCTATCCATGGCAAGGGCAGCTCAGACTGGAGTTATGCCTGGGTTCCGGTGGTTGGTCCGATGCTCGGCGGCGTGATTGCGTATCTTTTAGCCAGACTAGTGGGTTTAGCCGGGTAGAAATCGGGAAAAATAGAGGGGAGTGACAGTGACTGCTATGATTAAAAAATATGTATTGGCCCTGGATCAGGGCACGACCAGTTCCCGGGCGATCCTGTTCGATCAGGACTCCGGCATCGTATCCGTGGCCCAGAAGGAGTTTACCCAGATTTATCCCAAGCCCGGCTGGGTGGAACATGACGCGGAAGAAATCTGGAGCACCCAGATTGGTGTGGCTGCCGAAGCAGTGGCTAAGGCCGGCGTTAATCCGGGCGACATTGCGGCTATAGGCATCACCAACCAGCGGGAAACCACCGTTGTCTGGGATAAAGCCACCGGCAAACCTATTTATAACGCCATAGTCTGGCAGTCCCGCCAGACCATGGACATCTGCAATGACATTAAGGCCAAAGGGCTTGAGCCGTCCTTCCGGCAAAAAACCGGCCTGGTGGTGGACGCCTATTTTTCCGGCACTAAGGTGAAATGGATCCTGGACCATGTGGAAGGGGCCAGAGAACGGGCTATCAAGGGAGAAATCCTGTTCGGCACCATCGATACCTGGCTGATCTGGAAACTGACCGGCGGCAAAATCCATGTAACGGATTACTCCAATGCCTCCCGGACTTTGATGTATAATATCCATCAACTGAAATGGGACGCGGATATTCTAGCGGAGCTGAATGTGCCGGAAGCCATGCTGCCTCAAGTGCGCTCGTCCAGTGAAGTGTATGGTCATACCGCTCCGGGCGTATTTTTGGGAGCGTCGGTTCCCATCGCCGGTGCGGCGGGGGACCAGCAGGCGGCGTTGTTCGGCCAGACCTGCTTTAAACCCGGCATGGCCAAAAACACTTACGGTACCGGCTGTTTCATGCTGATGAATACCGGCGGGAAGGTGTATGAGTCTAAAAACGGCCTGTTGACCACCATTGCCTGGGGCCTGGACGGAAAAGTGGAATATGCCCTGGAAGGCAGTATCTTTATTGCCGGCGCTGCCATCCAATGGCTGCGGGACGGGATCAAGCTCATCGAAACCGCCCCTGATTCTGAATACTTCGCCCGTAAAGTTCAGGACACAGAAGGGGTTTATGTGGTACCGGCTTTTTCCGGCCTGGGGGCTCCCTATTGGGATATGAAAGCCCGGGGCGCTATTCTGGGATTAACCCGCGGCACCACCAAAGCCCATATTGTCCGGGCCACCCTGGATTCCCTGGCATATCAGACCAAAGATGTGCTGAGCGCTATGGAAGCTGATTCCAATATCACGCTCCAGGCTCTTAAAGTGGATGGCGGCGCGGTTGGCAACAACCTATTAATGCAGTTCCAGGCCGATATTTTGGGCGTCCCGGTTGACCGGCCCCGGGTGACCGAGACCACCGCACTGGGGGCTGCTTATCTGGCAGGGCTGGCGGTAGGAGTCTGGAGCAGCAAGGAAGATTTGATACAGAACTGGAAGCTCGATACCCGGTTTGAGCCCAAGATGGACAGCACGGTGCAAGAAAGACTGTATAAAGGGTGGCAAAAAGCTGTTAAACGGGCCATGGACTGGGAGGAATAAAGCCAGTTGCTGCAGAATAACTCAATGTAAGAATTCCATCAGTTTAGTTATTCTGCAAATTAATAACCGGCCAGCGAAGAAGAGATGGTCCATTAGGTGGGGTGTATACCTGCCTGGGCCATCTCATACTTTTTTCCGGTAGAATCAGAAAAAGGAAGTGACTCAAATGACAGGTGACAAGGTAGATGTTGCAGTTATCGGAGCAGGAATTGTCGGTGCAGCGATCGCCAGGGAGTTATCACGCTTCCAGGTTACGGCCATTGTCCTGGAAGCCCAGCCGGATGTGGCCATGGGTACATCGAAAGCCAACAGCGCCATACTCCATGCCGGATTTGACGCCAAACCGGGCAGCCTGAAAGCTGAATTGAATGTACGGGGTAATGAACTTTACCACCAGATGGAAAAGGAACTGGACCTTCATATTGCCTGGACCGGATCCATGGTGGCAGCCAGGGGGCAGGAGGGAATGGCCGGTTTGGAGGAACTGCAGCAACGGGGACAGGTGAACGGGGTTCCGGATCTGCAGATCCTTTCAAAAGAAGAAGTTCTGTCCCGTGAACCGAATCTGTCGCCGGAAGTCACGGGCGCTTTGTGGGCGCCTACGGCCGGCATTATCTGCCCCTTTGGTGCGACCATTGCCTTTATGGAAAACGCGATACGCAACGGAATTCGCCTATTCTCCGAAGCAACCGTTCGCCGGCTGGAGAAGACGGAGGATGGCCTGATTCAGATCCACAGCGACAAGGGCAGGTTTACCGCCCGCTACGTGATTAACGCCGCCGGCCTTCACGCCGATGAAATCAGCCGTCTGGCCGGCGACGACAGCTTCAGGATCCGGGCCCGCAAGGGCGAGTACGTTTTGTTTGACAAAACCGCTGCCAGTCTGATCCATACCGTTCTTTTCCCCGTGCCGGGACAACAGACCAAAGGGATACTGGTTGCTCCCACGGTTCACGGCAATATGTTCATTGGTCCGGATGCCCAGGACAGCGTGGCCAAGGACGATATTTCGGTGACAGCGGCCGGCATGGAGCGGATTATCGCCGGTGCCGGACGGTTGGTTCCCAATCTGCCACTGGCGGCGGCTATCACCACCTTTGCCGGCAACCGGGCTATCGCCGAAGGCGATGGGGATTTTATCATCCGCCCTTCTGATATAGTGCCCGGACTGATCCAGGTGGCCGGTATTCAGTCTCCCGGCCTGACGGCTGCTCCGGCTATTGCTGAAAAGGTGGTTTCTATCCTGGCGGATGACGGGTTGAAACTGGCGCCTAAGGCCGGTTTCATTGCCGCGAATCCTCCTAAACCGGCCTTCAATGCTATGACCATGGAACAGCGTCAAAAGCTGGTGCAGGAAAATCCGCTCCACGGACGGATTATCTGCCGCTGTGAGACAGTGACCGAAGGCGAGATTGTCGCTGCCATTCATTCTCCCTGCGGCGCTCGTACCATAGACGGGGTCAAACGCCGCACCCGGGCTGGGTCGGGACGCTGTCAGGGCGGGTTCTGCGGTCCGCGGGTGACGGCCATTTTGGCCCGGGAGCTGGGTATTCCGGTTACTCAAGTCCGTAAAGACGATAAGGCATCCTATATCTTCTATGAAAAAGCAGCGGGTAGCGGGGTGAAGGCTGATGAATGATGTATTGTATGACGTGGTGATAATCGGCGGCGGCCCGGCCGGGCTGGCTGCCGCTCTCGGCGCTGCCAGGGCCGGAGCAAAGAGCGTACTGGTGCTGGAGCGGGACCGGGAACCGGGAGGAATTCTCCAGCAGTGCATCCATAACGGTTTTGGTCTGCACCGGTTTAAGGAAGAGCTGACCGGGCCGGCCTACGCTGCCCGTTACATCCGGATGGTGCAGCAGGAGCCGGCGATTACGGTCATGGAAGATACCATGGTATTGGAGATTCAGGCTGATAAGACCATATGGGCCGTGAATCCCAGCCGGGGAATTGTCGCCGTGAAGGCCAAGGCAGTGGTTCTGGCTATGGGCTGCCGGGAGAGAACCCGGGGGGCCATCCGCACGGCCGGCTATCGTCCGGCCGGGATCTTTACCGCCGGGGCGGCTCAGCGGATGGTCAATATGGAAGGATATCTGCCCGGCAAGCGCATTGTGATCCTGGGTTCAGGGGATATCGGCCTGATTATGGCCCGGCGTCTGACCCTGGAAGGGGCCAGGGTGGAAGGGGTGGTTGAGCTGATGCCCTACTCCAATGGTCTGACCCGCAATGTGGTCCAGTGCCTGGAGGACTATGGCATTCCTTTGTATTTAGCTCATACCATCAGCTTCATTCACGGCCGGGAGAGGATCACCGGCGTGACCTGTACGGAAGTGGATGCAAACCGTAACCCGGTGCCTGGAACGGAATTTGATATTCCCTGCGACTGCCTGCTGCTATCAGTAGGATTGATTCCGGAAAATGAGCTTTCCCGGTCAGCGGGGGTTCCTTTAGACAGCATCACCGGCGGTCCGGTAGTGGACCAGAGACGGCAGACGGCCCTCGACGGGTTCTTCGCCGCCGGCAATGTGGTCCACGTTCATGATCTGGTGGATCATGTATCAGAAGAGGGCGAATTGGCCGGGACTCAGGCCGCCCGATATGCTCAGGGCTTAATGGCGCCGGTCGGCCAGCAGATCCCGGTAGAAGCCGGGTCAGGCATTCGGGGAGTGGTACCGCAAAAAATCAGCCTGCCGGAACCGGGTGCAACGGTTCGCTTTTTTATGCGGGCGACACAGCCCTTGAAAAATGCTGTCCTGGAGTTTCACTATGACGGCAAATCCTTGCTGCGGCGCAAACTGCCTATGGCCAAACCCGGCGAGATGATCGTGGCCGATCTGCCGGACTCGGCGTTTACTCCCGGGTCTGAACCGGTGAAAATTACCCTGACCCAACAGGAGGGAGAAAAATGACTCAGACAACCAGTTCGATCATAAAAAGAATCCCCTGCATCGTCTGCCCCATTAGCTGTGTCGGTGAGGTAGAGATCATCGGCGGAAAAGTTGTGGCAACCCGGGGCTTTACCTGCCCCCGGGGTCAGGCATATGGCGGCACGGAAGCCGTGCATCCCCAGCGGACCCTCACTACCACCATCAGAATCAAGGGGGGCCGTCTGCCTCTCCTGCCGGTGGTGTCGACCGCGCCCCTGCCCAAAGAAAAACTGATGGAATGCGTCCGCTGCCTTACCGGCGTCCAGGTGACAGCTCCGGTGCGGGAAGGGGATGTAGTCTGCAAAAATATCCTGGGCCTTGGCGTGGATGTAGTGGCCAGCCGGGATATGGCGTAATACTCCGGGAAAGCAACAAGGCTTGGCATAGAGCAAGCTGCTCTTTTGCCAAGCCTTGTTGTTTTCTGGTCGAAGCCTCTGATAGCTTTTTATCTGGCGAAGACTATAATTGTCTCCGGTTCTTTTATGGCTTTCTTACATATTTTTCTCGCAGATTTTCTATATCCGGCATCATCAGACGCACGACCCGGTCATAGAAGAGGTATTCCCAGGCCCAACTGAAGGACACGCTTAGGCGGTTATGAAAACCGATCAGACGCAGAATATGGACATTCAGCCACAGGACCCAGGCGAAAAAGCCGCTGAACTGCCAGCGCCCCATGACAGCTACCGCCTTGTTGCGGCCGATAGTTGCCAGTATGCCGGGGGTTTTATAGACAAAGGGAAGCCGGTCCTGGCCGGCCAGATGACGCATAATATTTTGCGCCGCATGGCTGGCCTGCTGTACCGCCACCGGGGCCACCATGGGCAGAGGACGGCCCTGCTGCTCAAAATAGGCTAGATCGCCGATGGCGAATACTTCCGGATGATTCGGCAGCTCTAAGGCAGGGGTTACCACCAGGCGGTTCAGGCTGGCTTTAGGGCTGTCCACGGCATTGGCCAGGGCGGCGGCCCTGACGCCTGCCGCCCATATAAGGGTGCGGGTGGCAATTTCCCCGCCGCTTTTTAAGATGATTTTTTCGCCGTTGAATTCGCTGACAGCCGTATTCAGGCGGACCTCCACCTGCTTGTCTTGCAAGGCTCGGAATGTATAATCGCCGAGCCTGTCCGGTATGCCGGCCAGCAGTCTGCCGGCTGCTTCCAAAAGGATGATGCGCACCTGGCTGAAATCAAGATGAGGATAATCCGGCGGCAGTACCAGACCGACAAGTTCAGAGATGGCGCCGGCGCTCTCCACGCCGGTGGGGCCGCCGCCTGCCACCACAAATGTCAGCAAGGCCCGGCGGACTTCCGGGTCCTGTTCCCGACCGGCCAGTTCAAACATCCGCAGCAGATGATTGCGCACGACGATGGAATCTTCGATGTCTTTCAGGCCAAAGCTGTTTTTGGCTACTGATTCCATGCCAAAATGATTGGTTTCGCCGCCGGCGGCCAGGATTAGGTAATCGTAGGCAAGGTCCCCGGTATCAGTGTAAAGCTTTTTTTCCGCCAAATTGACTTTTTGCACCTCACCCAGATGAAATCCAAAATCCGGCCGGCCGCGGAAAATTTTGCGGATGGGATAGGCAATATCCGCTGGCGCCAGTTCGGCTGTGGCCACTTGGTATAAAAGAGGCTGAAACAAGTGATAATTCCGCCGGTCCACCAGCGTAATTCGCACCGGTGCTTTGGCCAGAGCCTGAGCCGCTTTTAATCCGCCAAAACCGGCGCCGACAATGACAACATGAGTTTTTTGCATCATGAAATCCCACCTTTTGCAGACTTGAAAAGTATCACTTTTCGGCTTCTGCTGTGATTTAATATTGTATTTGATTCTGCTTCTGGCAGGAGATACCTTTGCCAAAAGTGAATAATAATGGTAATCACGTCGAAGATTGTTGAATTTGGAGGGGTTTGATGCGCAAGTGGATACCTCTGATCGTCATCATCCAGGTGATAATATGGTGTTTGTCGCCTGTCAGCGTCTGGGCCGCCAATTGGGTGCGAGTGGAAACCGTGGACGATGTTTCCCTGTACTTAGACACTACTTCCGTTAGCAAAAATAAGGAAATCATGCAATTGACGGTCAAGGTTATTTTTGGTGATTCTTACAGTAAACTGGGAATCAAGACGATTGTCTCCCGGCATGAAGTCAGACTTCATGAACCACCCGAATATCGGGTGCTGGAGTCTACAGACTATGACGCCGCGGACCGTCTGCTTAAAACCGATAATAAACCGGGCCACTGGTATGTTGCCGAACCGGGGATCGGTATCAGCCGGGCCATCCAGGCAGCTTTAAAAACACTTCCGGATCAATCCCGCTGGTTTAAGGACAAAAAAACCGGCGTCCTGATCTGGAACCCTCTCCCGCGAGAAGGAGAGAGCGTCGTCTGGGAAGGCGGCAGCGTCAGTATCAACGGCAATTCTTTTGCCAACGGCTACGGCAAAGCCATCTGGTATGTAGGCGGTATGCCGGTGCAAATTGATGAGGGAGAACATCGCAACGGCAGGCGTCATGGCCGCGTGATTCAAAATTTTGCGGACGGGCGGCCTGCTGTGTACGAGTGGCGGGACGGGGTCAAAATCTGATGAGCGGAATGAAAGGACTGTATAAAAACAGTCCTTTCATTTTGTTCATTGCTATTTATGGCTGATGGTTATGTCCACTTACAATATTAAACTTACTTTCATTATATTCGAATACATTAGAGTTTAACAAATCCTGGACTATAATTGTTGATAAAGACCGGAGAAAGCCGGGAAGACCTTTCCTTACTTATGGGATTTATCCGCGGTGAGGGAGTTCCATGACAGTTTTAGACGAATTGCTGCAATCTAATGCTGAATTTCTATTAAAAAATCAAGTTCAACCAGAGAAACTCAGTAAAAAACCGAGGCGGCAAATCGCATTAATTACCTGCATGGACACCAGACTGGTAGGTTTTTTAGAGGAGGCATTAGGGATTCAACGGGGCGATGCAGTTATTATCAAGCTGGCAGGGGCAGTGGCCGGCAATAGTCTTGATGCAGCGCTGCGCAGTCTGATGTTGGCGATTTATGAGCTGGATGTAAAAGAAATCATCGTTGTCGGTCATCACGACTGTGGGGCATTGCAGACCTCGCCCCACCGGCTGAAAGACTCGATGCGGCTCCAGGGAATAGAAGCGAATTGGATTGAGCAGTTCGAACACAGTATCCTGTCTTGGCTGGACGACCTGACGGAAGTCGAAAGCGAAGTGCTCAAGCTTGTGGGAGCGTTGCGCCAAAATCCGCTGATCCCTTCAACTGTCAGGATTCATGGCTTACTGATTGACCCGGTCAGAGGGGAAGCGGCACTACTGCACTCCGGTTATCACTGCTAGGTTCACTGCTGGACTTTTTTGGCCCATTCGAGATAATCCCTGACAGCTGTTTTGATCTGCTTCTTTAGCCATAACCAGGCTTTGGGGGCAGATTTCGCTTTTTGGCATTGACACTGACGAACGGACTGGCGCTCATTCTTATCAGACATTGCCTTCTCCTCCTTCAGCATTAAAGCTGCACTGCACCGGCTTCCGGGCGCTGAGACTATGCAGCGGGCATTTTGCATTGCATTGAAAATTAAATTTTTCTGGAAAAAAATGTTGATTATATATATAATAGAATTAAAAGAAAATTACGTCAATTATTCGGAAATTAATGTAAAAACTTTAGGGGAGGAAGTGGGCTTATTGCTGAGTTAGTGAAGGTTCTCTACAGCATCCGGCAAGCCATTAACTCCGGCGCTATCGCTGAACTGGAACAGGCAGGTATGCCGGCATCATACCTGGCCATGGAACGGACTCAGCTGGAGGCGGAATTTCAGGGACTTACAGGGGCGGTAATGAATACCGTCCGCAGCGGCTCCTTCGAGTATCTGAAGACCTTTCTCAGCAGCTCTTGCAAGACCCGCCTGGAGCAGGGCATCAGGCTGTCCGACATCATGGCTGTCTTTGATTTGTACGAAACATCGTTAAAAGACGCCATGACCCTCTACCTGGGTGAGGATCTGGTGGTGTTAAACACGATGCGCCGTGAAATTGACACCTTGTTGGACCGGGCCAGAGTATTTGTTTCAGAGTGTTTTTTTTTGCTGTATGAGGAAACAGTGTTTAAGCAATTTGAACAGCTGCGGGTCATCAATGAGATTTCCTCGCATATGGTGTCCTCTCTTAATTTAGACCGGGTGCTGGGTTTTATCGTCAACAATGCCTTGCGTTTGTTTAAGGCCAGGTGCGGCTGTGTTTCCCTGGCCAATACCGGCGGCGATTTTGTCACGGAGATTTCCCATGGCTGGCGCGACCCGAATTCGCCCAAGCTGATTGCCCGCTGTTCCTATCCCATATCCGATATCATCATTGCATCGGCCCATGATGGCAATATTTCCTGTTTACAAGATGTTATCGGAATGGAAGGGCTAAAAAAGCTGGTAGTGCTTAAACTGCGCAACAAAAACAGAGTAATCGGCCTTTTATCGGTGGGAATCCATGATGAGAGACGGTTTATCAGCTCCGAGATACGGGTATTGACCACCTTTGCCAACAGCGCCGCCATGGCCGTGCATAATGCCCAGCTTTATGCCGATACCGATCAGAAACTCCAGGAGCGAGTGAGGGAAACCACCATCTTACTGGAACAAAACCGCACCTTGCTTCACTCCATGCGCGAAGGGGTCATCGCTGTCGACAGCGCCGGCTATATCACGCTGGTAAACCACAAGGCATTAAGCTCCATTAATACGGCGGCGGATCCGGTGGGGCGCCATATCAGCGAGGTCATACCGAATTCGCGGCTGCCCAGCGTAGTGAAGAGCGGACAGGCCGAGTACGACCAGGAACAGATGCTGGGCGGCAAAGCCGTGATTACCAACCGGGTGCCGGTGATCGCCAACGGTAAGGTAACCGGCGCCATTGCCACCTTCCGGGATAAAGAGGACGTGAAACAGCTGGCGGAAGAACTCATCGGGGTAAAGAGCCTCCTGGAATCCATGCGGGCTCAGTCCCATGAATTTATCAACAAGCTGCATGCCATTTCCGGCTTGATCCAGATGGGTCAATATGACAAGGTCGTCGAGCTGATTACTCAGATTTACCAGGCTAAACAAGAACTGATCAGCCACATTGTCGAGCGGGTCCATGATAAGGCTACGGCAGGGCTGCTGCTGGGCAAGGTAAGCCAGGCCCAGGAAAAGGGAGTCGTGCTGAAAATTGCCCAACGCTGCAAACTGGCTAAATTACCGCCTCACTTTTCCAGTACCTCCATGGTCACGGTGCTCGGCAACCTGATTACCAATGCCATAGAAGCCGTCGGCGGGCTGGAAGCTGACCGCCGCCATACGGAAGTGCGCATTGGCATGGGCAAGAAGCATTTGATTATTCAGGTGGATGACCGTGGCTGCGGCATTCCCCGGGATCATCTGCGGCAGATCTTTAAACGGGGATTTTCCACCAAGCAGGGTGGCAGAGGGATCGGCCTGGCGCTGGTCCGGGAAGAGGTTGAAGCAAGCGGCGGCAAAATCTCGGTGCGATCCGTCGCGGGCCAGGGCAGCCGGTTCACCGTCAGAATTCCTCTGAGCAGCAACATATAGGGGGAATGCAGGATGGACAATATGATTAAAGTCCTTATTCTCGAAGACGACCCGATGGTACTCGAATTACACCGTCAATACCTGAGCCGGATCAAGGACTTTCTCCTGGTGGGATGTGCCCAGAATGCCCAGGAGGCGCTGAATCTTATGGCTGCCCGTCAGCCTCATCTGGCTATCCTGGATATTTACATGCCGGGAATCAACGGTCTGGAAGTATTGAAACATATTCGCCGGCAGGGATGGAATACCGACGTGATCCTGGTGACTGCGGCCCACGACAACGATTCGGTGCAGCAGGGTATCCAATACGGGGCGGCGGATTACATCATTAAGCCGTTTACCTTCACCCGCTTTAAAAAAGCGCTGGAAAACTACCGCCGCTATTACTACAAGCTGCGTATCGGTGAGCGCACCATTTCCCAAAGCGATATTGACGCCCTGAAAAATCAGGCCGCCAGTCGCAATAACCAGTCCCTGCCGAAAGGCATGCAGCAGAAGACACTGGACCATATTGTGACGGTGCTCCGCACCCGGACCGGCTATTTTACCGCCAAAGAAATAGCCACTGCCCTGGGTATTTCCCGGGTCACGGTACAAAGGTATTTAAATTATTTAGTGGAGGACGGCAGCCTTAAAGGCACGATGTCCTATGGCCCGGTTGGACGGCCGCTGCAGAAGTTCCAGGTCAGTCAGGACTAGCAGGCAACAGTTATCGCCTGCCGCTCACCGGTGGGCCGGGTCTTAATGAACAGGCGGCCGTTCATTGCTTTAAGTTCGATTTTAACGCCGGACTGAAACTCAAAAACGTCTTTATGATTAATGTCTGCCCCGTCTTGAAAGCGATTTTCTTTATCATCATAATATCATGGGTTCATGATGCCCGCAGAAACCTGTCTCTCTTTAACAAGAGCAACAGGTTTCTGCGGGCGTTTTGCGTCGATTACGCTTTTTCGCCCGCTTGACGCCGGCTGCAAGTCCAAAAAGTAAATAATAAGCAATCAAGGCCCTGCCAGGTATTTTTTATTTTGTACATGGCTATTTCATTTGCAATAGTTGCATTAGTAACCTTATTTAGTAAATCATGGTAATTTAAGAACTTGTTTCCTATAATGAAGCTAGATAAAACATTCCCCTAAAGGAGAATCGCCATGCCGGACAAGGAAAAGGATCAGTCCTTCAAAGTGGCTGACGCCATGCCTGAGGATGTGGGCCGGGGATATGTAAGACTGGACAACGACGATATGGCTTCCCTGAATGTGATCATCGGCGATATTGTCGAAATCCGGGGAGAAAAAATGACCGTCGCCAAAGTCGTCCCCTGTTACAGCCAGTTTAAGAATCAGAACCTGGCCCAGATGGAAGCCATGATCCGGCAAAATGCCGGTGTGGGCATCGATGAACGGGTGACCATCCGCAAGACAGGGTACAATCCTTGTAACACTTTGGTCCTGAGTCCGCTGGACACTACGATTGATTTCAGCGACGCCCAGGATATCGAGCATTTGGAACGAATGCTGAATGGCCTGCCGGTTACCATAGGCGACAGACTGAAGGTTACACTGGCCGGCGCCAGAGCGCAGCATTTCACCGCCATTGGCACCGCGCCGCAGGGAGCGGTAGTGATCAACGCGGCGACTAAAATTACGGTAACCAAGCCTGATGCTCAGGAAGACATGAGCTATTCCGCTTCGTATGAGGACGTGGGCGGCCTGGATAAAGAGCTGGAGCGGGTACGGGAAATGGTGGAATTGCCGCTGAAATATCCGGAAGTATTCCGGCAGCTCGGTGTGGATGCGCCAAAAGGAGTGCTGCTCTATGGCCCGCCCGGCACCGGCAAGACATTGATGGCCAGGGCGGTAGCCCATGAGAGCCGGGCCACCTTTCTCCATGTGAACGGTCCGGAAATCGTCAATAAATTTTACGGTGAAAGTGAAGCCCGGCTGCGGGAATTGTTCGAAACCGCCCAGCGGCGTGCCCCGTCCATTCTGTTTATCGACGAGATCGACGCCATTGCTCCCAAGCGCACCGAGGTCATCGGCGACGTGGAAAAACGCATCGTGGCGCAGCTGCTGGCACTCATGGATGGGCTGAAAAACCGGGGCAATGTCATCGTTATCGGCGCCACCAATGTTCCGGATATGGTCGATCCGGCTCTAAGGCGGCCCGGCCGCTTTGACCGGGAGCTGTCGATCAATCCGCCTGATAGGGAGGGCCGGCTCACCATCCTGAAGATTCATACCCGGACTATGCGCCTGGCGGCATCGGTGGATTTGGCACGGATTGCCCAGATGACCCACGGCTTCGTCGGGGCGGATCTGGCCATTTTATGCAAGGAAGCGGGAATGAATGCAATTCGCCGCATCTTGCCGCGAATTGACCTTACCCAAGAGGGCCTGCCGCCGGAAATCCTGGCGCAGCTGAAGATCACCTACGAGGATTTCCTGCAGGCCTTCCGGGAGGTGGAGCCTACCGCTACCCGCGAGTTTTTCGCCGACCGGCCGACTACCCAGTGGCTGCATGTAGGAGGTCTGGAAAGCATCAAGGAGAAGCTCCGGGCCATTATTGAACTGCCATTATCCTATCCGGAACTTTTCCGGCGTACCCGCCAGCGCATTCCTAAGGGCGTTCTGCTCACCGGCCCGCCGGGTACAGGGAAGACCCTGATTGTCCGGGCTCTTGCCGGATCAACCGGCGCTCATTTTATCTCGGTGGACGCCTCGGTTCTTTACTCCCGCTGGCTGGGTGAAGCTGAAAAAGGCCTGCGACAGATCTTTAAACGGGCGAAACAAGTGGCTCCCTGCATCCTGTTTTTTGATGAAATTGATGCGCTGGCGCCGGTACGCTGCGGTGATGACGCAAGGGGCGGCGGGCGGCTGGTTAGTCAGCTCCTGATTGAGCTGGATAATTTACTGGATACCTCGAATGTAATCGTGATCGGTGCCACCAATAGGCCTGATATGCTGGACCCGGCGCTGCTGCGGGCCGGGCGTTTCGACTATCGCCTGGAACTGCCGAAACCGGCTAGGGAGGAACGGCGAGAAATTTTTACTATCCATACCGAAGGCATACCCCTGGCAAGCGACGTTGACTTTGCGCTGCTGGCCGGCGCCACCGTAGGTCTGGTAGGATCTGATATTGAAGCCATTTGCAAGCATGCCACCATGACGGCAATCAAACGGCACATAGCCGGGGGAGACCGGCAGGATGACAGCAGCCTGGCTCTGCAGTTTACGGATTTTGCCGATGCCGTCAAAGAAATAACAGGCTGTCTTTACGATTCTGGCACAGGAGGTGGTACGGCAACACAGGACTGACTGGATGTAACAGTAAAAGGAAAAGGGAGGAGAAAAAATGACACTGGCAGTCGCTATCGACTCTAAAATGCTGGAAGTCACCGTTTGGACCAGGGGCGTCACCCTCGCCAAGGAAGCCCGCGATACCGCTACTTTATTGGCGAAGGCAGGTAAAACCGAAGGGAAACATGTCCAATCCTTCGACAACTATGTGGATCTGCCCGACCGGATCGGCGTTCCGGTGAAGAGTTATGCCCGTATCAGTCCGGAACCCATCGAGACCTTTTACGAGTATGAGAATTATCGTCCTGATGTGGTGGTGCTGGCGGAAGAAACACTGGTTAAGGGCAATGATATTCTGAAAGGCGCTAAACCAGGGTGCGTAGTGGTCATTAACACCGCCCGCAAGCCTGAGACTCTGCTCAAGTGGATTTTGCCGAAAGAAAATCTGAAAAACGTGAAGGCCGTGGCCTGTATTAACGCCAATGTGCTGGGCGCGGGGGTCATGCTTACCTTTGACGGCACCGAAGGAGCGGGGGACGATACCAAGATCGGCGCCGGCGTCGGCGCAGCTATTGCCGGCGCGGTAGCCAAAGCCACGGGCTGTGTGAAGCTGGATTCGCTGGTCAGCATCGCCGAAAATAAAACAGCGGTGAAACAGGGGTATGACACGGTTACCGTACTGCCGCTGTAGGGGGCCGTTGAAAAAGGCCCATCTGCGTCACTTCAACTAATTAGCGCGCTCACCGTACCCTGCGAACGTACAGATTTCGCGCGCGTTCTCGTCGCGCTGTATCAGAATTCGCGACTTTTCGCAAGAATGGCGATAGTGGATAATCTTGCATAAACTGAAAAGTCGCCTGAATTCTTTACTAGTACGGAAACGCAAGCGGTTCTCTGACCTAGCATCTGGACCTTTTTGAACGGCCCCAGATTCTAGGCCGCAGATGAGTTTTGCAATAAATTAATACTGCTGGTTCTGAAATTTTATCGGGAGGTGTCCACATGTCAAAAAATTATAAACAAGTTCCGTTCGCGGCTATTGTACCTTCGCCGACGGTTGCGAACGAAGGCATGGTTACGGGCAACTGGCGGTACCTCCGTCCGGTAGTGGACAAAGAACAGTGCACCAAATGCCGGACTTGCTGGATGTTCTGCCCTGATGCCTGCGTCAGTTATTCGAAGGAGGAAGGCGTAGATTTCAACCTGAGATTCTGTAAGGGCTGCGGCTTGTGCAGCAATGTTTGCCCGGTTGGGGCTATCAGCAGAGTGCCGGAACTGGATTTTGATGAATAGGGAGTGAAGAAGATGCCGATCAAGAAAAGAGGTACAGGTTTGACCGCAGTTGCCGACGCTTGGCAGCTTGCCGATATTGATGTCACTGCCTCCTATCCGATTAGGCCCTATACCGCCGTTATGGCTGAAGTCGCCAAACGGATCGCCAATGGCCAGATGAAATGTGAAATGGTTCACGGGGAAGGCGAGCATGCCCAGTTCAGTATAGCTCATGGCGCTTCTATGGCCGGGGCCCGCGCTACTACCGGTTCTTCCGGTGTGGGTGTAACCTATGCTTTTGAAACCTATTCCCCGATTGCCGGCGGTCGGTGTCCGATTCAGGCCCTGGTGGGGGACCGTACCCTGGACCCTCCCGGCGACTTCGGCTCCGAGCATACCGACTGCCTGACCCTGCGGGACAACGGCTGGATTTACGGCTGGGCCCAGGATGCCCAGGAGAGCCTGGACAACAGCCTGATATACTTCTGCATCGGGGAAGACCCGGACATCATGCTGCCGCAGATTGTGGCCATGGACGGTTACTTTGTCACCCATATCTCCCAGGAATATGAAATGCCGGACCAGGCCCAGGTCGATCAATTCCTGCCGCCGTTTAAACCCCAGTTCCGCCTGGACGTAAACAATCCGGTCATCATGGGTCCTCAGATTGAACCTGAGATGGGACCGCCCCTGGAGTGGGACCGCAATGTGGTCATGGATAAAGTCAAAGAAAAAATCATGCAGGTAACCGAGGAATTTGGCAGGGTATTCGGCCGTAAATACGCGCCGTTTGTGGAAGAATACATGACCGACGATGCTGATATGGTGTTCCTGCTGCAAGGCGCCCATGCCGTCACCTGCCGCAGCGCGATTAAATATCTGCGCGAAGCCGGTTATAAGGTTGGCTTGTGCCGCCTGCGCTGGTTCCGCCCGTTCCCGGATACGGCGCTCAAACAGATTCTGCCGAAATTCAAGGTCGTAGGGGTTATTGATACCAATACCTCCTACGGCGCAGCCGGCGGCGGCGGTGTGCTGCTGGTTGAGACCAGGGCCTCGGTATCCGAGCTGGCCCAAAAACCGCTGATTCAGGGCTTCACCTCCGGTTTGGGCGGCGAGACCATTACCCATGAAGAATTCTTCAAAATGGCCGAAATGATGCAGATGACCCTGAATGCCGGCAAGATCATTCAAGACGCCACCTGGGTGAACTTTAACGACTATAACAAGGGTGCAGCCGAAATGAAAGCCGCTCACGAGCAGGCGGCTCAGTCCAAGAAATAAAGAAGGGGGAAACAATGATGGCAGTTCCTGAAATGATCAAGTCCATCGCCCAGGCGCCGGAGAAAGAATATTATCTCCCCGGCCACCGGACCTGTGCGGGTTGCGGACCGGCCCTGGCCTACCGGCTTATCGCCAAGGCCTCCGGCAAGAATACGATTTTCATCGGGCCAACCGGCTGTATGTATGTGGCCAATACCAGCTATGCCTGCGGCCCCTGGGCCGTTCCCTGGACTCATGCCCAGATTACCAACGGCGGAGCCGTAGCCTCCGGCATTGCCGAAGCCTTTAAAATGATGATCAAGAAAGGGAAGATCCAGGACGAATATCCCAACATCATCTGTATGGCCGGCGACGGCGGCTCCATCGATATCGGCCTGCAGGCCGCCTCGGCGATGATGTACCGCGGCCATGACGTTCTGTTTGTTATGTACGATAATGAGTCTTATGCGAACACAGGCATTCAGGTTTCGCCTATGACGCCCTATGGCGCCACTACCATGTTCACCCCATCCGGTCCTGAAGTACCGGAAGCCAAGAAGTTCTTCCCGAAAGACCCCATGGCCCTGTTCTGCGGCGGCGGACATCCTGAGGTGAAGTATGGAGCAACGGCCTCCGTTGCCTATCCGGTTGATTTAATGAACAAGGTCCGCAAAGGTCTTGCCTATGAAGGACCGGCTTTCCTGCACGTCCAGTGCCCTTGCCCCAAAGGCTGGACCTTCCCGGCTGACAAGACCGTGGAACTCGGCAAACTGGCAGTGGAGACCGGCATGTGGTTTATTTACGAAATGGAAAATGGCGTAAAAACCTTTAACATTAAACCCAAGCAGCTCAAACCGGTGGAAGAATACGTGCAGACCCAGGGCCGCTTCAGCCATCTCAAACCGGAGCATATCGCCAAATTGCAGGCCTGGATCAATGCCAGAGCTCAGTTTATCGGCATGGAAGTACCGCTGCCGCCGGTAAGATAACCCTTTACATTCATTTCGCTTCATTGTTGCAGCTCCTGGTTCCTTTAGCCGTGAACAAAAGGGACCAGGGGCCTCCTCTTGTGAGGCGGCTGGAATCAGACAAAGTTATATGGGGGGAGACCAATCTATGGATAAAGGTGTTGTGTTGACCTTTGCCAGTTGGCTCTTAGCTTTCCTGCCCATTTTAGTGCTACTGTCGACCATCCTATTACTCAACTGGGGTGCACCCAAATCAGGAGCGACATCCTGGTTCACAGCAGTTGTAATCGGTATATTCTTTTTTGGCGCAGATACTCGTTTGCTTGCCATTGCCAATAGCAAAGGTTTGAGTTTGGCACTGTATGTGCTGTTAATCATCTGGGGCGCCGTCTTTCTCTACAATCTGGTGGAAAAGATCGGTGCGGTGAAAGTGATCGGCGATACCATGACCCGGGTTACGGAAGACAAATTGCTGCAGTGCCTGCTGATGTCCTGGTGTTTTGCCTCGTTCATGCAGGGGATCGCCGGTTTCGGCGTACCGGTGGCAGTGGTGGCCCCGATCATGGTGGTCATGGGATTTCCCCCGGCCGTAGCGGCCGCAGCCTGCCTGGTTGGCCATTCCTGGTCCATTTCCTTCGGCTCCATGGGGTCGTCCTATTATACCATTCAACTGGTTACCAAGATTCCGGGCGAAATCATCGGGCCCTGGATGGCGGTGCTGTTTACGGTGCCGATGCTGGCCACCGGTTTTGCGGTTGCCCATATTTATGGCGGCATGGCGGCTGCCAAACGCGGCGCGCCGGCGATTATCGCCGCCACCGCCGTGATGGCGTTTACCTGCTGGTTTATGAATATCATCGGCGCCGCCCAACTGGCTACCCTGATACCGGCGGTGTTAGGCTGCAGCACGATTGCCGCTATGGCCAGAACCCGGTTTTATCGCAGTGAACTGACGGTTGAGCAGCTGGCCCGCCAGCGCGGGGCCCAATCAATGGGCTTCCACCTTGCCTTTTCCCCATACTATATCCTGATCCTGTTATCGGTTTTGTCACAGGTGAAAGATATAGCGAAGCTGTTTGCGCCGTATACCTGGGGACTGGATTACCCCGCTGCGCAAACGGCATTTGGTTATGCCGTAAAGGCTGAAAAACTCTATTCCCGCATCAACATTCTGTCTCACCCGGCGCCGCTGCTGCTGGTGGCGGCATTCGCCGGCTATCTGATATTCCGGCTTGCCGGGAAATGGAAGACCGGCGCGGTGTCTGCAGCCGTGAAAAGTACCTTTTCCCAGTGCATACCCACCAGCATCGGCATTATCACCATGGTGATGATGGCGCTGATCATGAATGATACCGGCATGACCAATTTGCTGGCCTGGGGCATGGCCAAAGCCACCGGCGTTTTGTTCCCGGTCGTCTCGCCGTTTATCGGCGTGCTGGGAGCTTTTCTGACCGGCAGCAATACCAACTCCAACGTCATGTTCGGCACGCTGCAGGTTGAGACAGCCAGAGTGTTGGGGGTCAGCACGGTGGTCATGGCCGCCGTCCAGTCGGTTGGAGGCGCGGTAGGCTGCTCAATTGCTCCCTCCAAGGTGCTCATCGGTAGCGCGACAGTGGGCCTTGACGGCCGGGAGAACGAGGTCATGCACCGCACCATTCCCTATTGCGTGATTATCTCTCTGTTAGTCGGCATCAATGCCTGGCTGTTTGTCTATGTACTGTTTAGAAATCTACCCTAGGCAGGAAACAGAAAAGGAGGAAGACGGATATGACCGTGAATCCGGCCGGCGGCGCCAAGCCTGTCCCCTGGGGTAAAAAATACCGGACGCCCTTAATGAACGCCGCCTTTTGGCTGTTTTGGCTGACCTTTCCCCTGGCTTACTACGGCGGTGTGAGAAACAATGATTTATATGTCCAATCATCGCTGGTGCTGTTCTGCGCTGCCTGTATCATACCGCTGGTAACCAAAAAATAATAAAGCGGGGGCCCGTACGGCTGATGGCCGGCGGGTCCCCGCTGCATTTTCGAAGCATGGGTGTGCGGTATGTTCCCGTATCATACACGCAGCCAGATGAGCCCTTGCACCATCGTTGACAGAACGTTGGCATGTTATATACAATAAATCATATGTGGGTTTATTGACCGGAGTGCGGATTGGTTGCTTTAAAGCGCAGAAAGACTGTTGCAATACGATCAGGAGGCGGGATTCTATGGCTGAATGCTTTATTGACGTTCTTGGCGATATTTGCCCCATTCCCAATTTAAAGGTGCAGGCGGCGTTGAAGCAAATCAATCCGGGAGACCGTATCGTTCTGGTCACCGATCATAGCTGCACGGTGACTACGCTTAAAGAGGATATGTCCCGCAAGAGGATGGTAATGGAAGTCGAAGAACTGGATCATGGAATCTGGAAAATTATCATACATAAACCTGTTTAACAGAAGCCATTGGCCGAAGACTTCATTAGCCTGATAAACTCGGCAGCAATAATTCGCTGCTTTTTACGTTTATAAACCAGATGAATCGGCTGAACGAAAGAAAGACCTTCAATATGCAGCGGGAAAAGGGCTTTGGTAAAAAGCTCTTTTTTTACTGCCACCCTTGGCAGGATGGAAATCCCATGACCCGCCTCCACGGCGGCTTTTATGGAATCGACACTGTTTAATTCCATGACGATATTCAGGTTTTGCAGAGAAATACCTGCCTGGTAAAACGCTTGTTCTACCGCCCATTTCGTTGCCGAACCTTCCTCACGCATAATCAACGGCACTGTCAGCAATTTATTCCTGTCTAATGGAGCATGGGTTTTCCATGTTTCGTCTGCTGGTGCAACAACGACCATTTCTTCCGTATGAATTTCACTGGACATAAACTGATCATCCGGCTTTTCACCTTCAACGACAGCAATGTCAATGCTGTCGTTTTGCAATTGGTCCAAAATCTGGCGCCGATTGCCTAAAATCAATTTAATGGCGGCATCGGGGAATTTCCGTTTAAAAATGAAAATGCTGCAGGGAACCGCGTAGCCTCCGATAACGCTTGTAGCGCCGACCAGCAGCTTGTCGTCACAGGCAGTTCTCAATTCCTTCATATCATTTTCCATCATTTCCGTCAGCGCCACTACATTGACCGCGTGTTTATACAGAAGCCGGCCTGCCTCAGTCAGCGCAAAGCTATGGGAGGTTCGCTTGATGAGGTCAACGGTAAAATGAGTTTCCAGTTGTTTAATACTTTGACTGAGCGCGGGCTGGGAAACATAGAGAAGCTTGGCCGCCTGTGAAAAGGAACCGGTATCCGCCACGCTGATAAACACCTTCAAGAGATTGATGTTCATTGCCTCACCTCGTGAATAAGCTAAGCTTATAGTAACATAAAGAAATGCGATTTTACATACTTTTCACAACAATCTACAATGGAGACAGGACAAAGGTGAAAAACTTCACGAACACGCACGAAGATGCGTGCTATAAAAAAGGAGGGAATTACGTGTCAGAAACAACGGTGATCATTAAGCGGCGAACACAGACCCCTGTCAAAAAGAAAAGTCAAATTGGCTACACAGCCGCAGCTTTAGTTGTCATCATCGCGATGGGCGTATATCTGGCCCAGGTCAAGACATTGCTTAGTATTATCTGGTTTCTTGGCATCGCCTTGGGAGTGATTTTGCAAAAATCCCGTTTTTGCTTCACCGCATCCTTGCGGGATCCCATTCTAACCGGCAGTACGACTTTGACCCGGGCGACTCTTATTGCTTTTGCCGTAGCGATGGTGGGCTTTGCCGCCCTGCAATTCACCACCCTGCTAAAAGGCGGTCCTGTCACTGGCAACGTTTCGCCGGTAGGGCTGCATACTGTTATCGGCGCTATTCTATTCGGTATCGGCATGGTTATTTCCGGCGGCTGCGCCTCAGGCACACTGATGCGCATGGGCGAGGGTTTTGCCATGCAGTGGATCTCCATCACCACTTTCATTTTAGGCTCCGTACTGGGAGCCATTCACTTTGGCTGGTGGACGGAGAATTTTTTCCGCGCCGCGCCCAAGATCTACATACCGGAAGTTCTCGGCTGGGCCGGGGGATTCTGGGGCCAATTGGCGGTTCTCGCTCTGCTGTATGTTGTTGCCACATGGTATGAATACCGTAATATAGACTAAAGGACAAGGAGGAAAAATATATGGCTGAATTTACGATTGACGCTTTGGGGGAAGCCTGCCCCATTCCGTTGTTAAAAGTACAGAAAAAGTGGCCTGAGCTTCAGCGCGGTGACGTATTGGTCGTTAATATTGATCATAGCTGCGCCTTGAAGAATATTCCGGAGTGGGCCCGTAAGCAGGGCCAGAATGTGGAAGTGGAAGAAGTAGAGGACGGGGTTTGGGATATCTATATCGAAAAAATTGACTAAGGGGGAGGTAGTTCAATGACAGCAAAAGCAGTTCAGGAACTGGAAACCCTAAAAAAGGCCGTAATAAAAGATGCATGGCCCTATTGGCTGGGCGGCGCATTGCTTGGGTTGCTCAATATTGTTATCTTTATTTATATGGCTTCACCCTGGGGCGTCACAACCGCTTTTGTTTTTTGGGGCGCCTGGATCTATCAACTTTTTGGCGGCCATTCTGAAACTTGGTCCTTTTTCACCCTGCAGCCGGCCATGATGCAAGCGCTGAAAGGAGGACTGCTCAATCATGGCGGCTCGATCATTAATATCGGTTTGATCGTGGGCGCGTTTTTGTCGGCGGCAGCCGCTTCCCAATTCAAGATTAAAAAAATCAAATCAGGCCGCCAGGTGATCGCGGCCCTTATAGGCGGCCTGTTAATGGGCTATGGCGCGCGTTTGTCGTTCGGCTGCAATGTGGGCGCTTATTTCAGTGGTATTGCTTCCATGTCGCTGCATGGATGGGTATTTGGCATTTTTATCTTCGTCGGCGCCTATTTTGGCAGTAAACTGGTCGTCAAATACTTAATGTAGGTGGAATATGACGAAACAACGTGAATATTATGATGTCGCCATTATCGGCGGCGGGGCGGCCGGCCTGACAGCGGCCATATACTGCGGCCGGGCCCGCCTGAAAACTATATTGTTCGAAAAAGCATTGCCGGGAGGCCTCGCAACCTATACCAGTGAAATTGAAAATTATCCGGGTTTCCCTGAACCGATTGCCGGCACGGAACTGATGAAACGGTTTGAAAAGCAAGCCAAACGGTTCGGCGTGGATATCAAGCTGACCGCCATTAAGGCGGTAAAACTGGATGATGCGGAAAAAGTGGTTAGCACATTTCGTACTGACTATGCCGCAAAAGCCGTAATCGTCGCTGCCGGCGGCAAGCCGCGCCTGACCGGGGCAACAGGGGAGGCCGCCTTCCTATATGATAAAGGCATCTCTTTTTGCGCCACTTGCGACGCCGCCTTTTACACCGACAAGACGGTGCTGGTGATCGGCAGCGGTGATGCTGCCATTGAAGAAGCCATGTTTCTGACCAAATTCGCTAAACGGGTAAAAGTATCCGTTATCCATGACGAAGGAATCCTTGACGCCAATGAAGTGGCGAAAGAACATGCTTTTGCCAATGATAGGCTGGAATTCATCTGGAATACCATGGTCCATGAGTTTAAAGGGGAAGAGAGATTAACCCAGGTTGTATTAAAAAACATCAAGACCAACGAGCTGATACCGGTTGACGTGGATGGCTGTTTCTTATTTATCGGCTACCTGCCGGATACCGACCTGTATCAAGGCCAGCTGAACATGAATTCACGCGGCTACCTTCCCACGAATGAGCATATGGAAACGAACATTCCCGGCGTCTTTGCCGCCGGTGACGTTCGGGACAAAGTCCTGCGCCAGGTTGCCACCGCCGTAGGGGACGGAGCGATAGCCGGCGTGACGGCGGAACGTTATCTGGCAGAAACGGCTTACTTTGAACAGCAGATCATGGGGGACAACAAGCTTACGCTGGTATACTGCTGGAATCCCGTTGATCCCCTTTGCCGCACCTTAATGGGTGACGTGGAGCGATTAAAAGACAAATATCATGAAAAGCTCAAGGTCGTAGTCGTCGATATGTATAAATCCACCAAGATCGCCGAACGGCTGGGCATTACGCAAGCTCCCGCAGTTGCGCTGATCAATAACCGGCAAGTGTGTTACCGGAGCGGGGCGCCTGCTGTCGATATCGGCGGCGTCGAAACGGAAATTGCTGCGACCTGCAGTGAATAATCAAGAAGCCGGCTTTGGGTGCGTATAGCGCGATAAAGCCTCTGATTGCACGTCATCGTTGCCGTGCACATCAGAGGCTTTTCTCGTCTTTCGCAGGTTCTTCCAGCTGGTTAATGCCCTGCTTTCTACAGATCTGCTATTGTATGAGCTTGATAAAGGGTGGTAGTCATGGCAAACATTATATGATACAATACTGCCGTAGCAAAACCCGGCGCTGCTTTTTCCATGGATGACAGCTATGGGGAAATAAATCCGGTCTTATAGACCGCGAATAGCGCCGGCCGCGCGGCGATGACTATAACTGTAATCAGATTTGGAGTGGCTTCTGTTGAAAAAAACGGCAGGTAATTATGACGCCTTTATGCTCTTAATAATGGTTGCCGTCCTCTGGGGCGTCAACTCGGTTTCCATTAAATATCTTACGCAATTTTTCCCGCCGCTGGCTTTGGCGCCCATCCGGCTTTGCCTTGCCAGCGCTTTCTTGCTGTCCTGGTTTTTTTATCAGTATGGCCGTCCCCAAATTCCCCGTAAGGCATGGCTCCCGATAGCGGGAGTCGCTGTTTTTTGCATTTTTCTGCATCAAATCGCCCTTACCGTCGGCATCAAAGCCACCAGTGCTACCCACGCTGTGATTATTCTGGGATCGAATCCTATCTTTACCGCTGTCTTAGCAAATTTTTTCCTGAAAGAGCCCTTTACTGCGGCAAAAGGACTGGGAATATTGCTGGGCTTCGGCGGCCTGATGCTCATTGTATCCGGCAATGGGGCGGGTGAAGCCAATGCCGCCGGCGACTGGATCATGTTCCTGGCCACCATTAGCTTTGTCATCGGCTCTTTTTTTGTGAAAAAAGCCATCGAATCGGTTTCCCCGCTGATCATAACCGCCTATAGTCATGCCATGGCGGCGGCCGGTCTGTTATTGCTGGGGCTGGCCAGCAATCCGGTCTGGCATTATCCCGGCAGCTTTGAATTCCGGTCGATAGCGGTATTGCTGTTTTCCAGCTTCGTGAGCACCGCGGTCGGCGCGCTGCTCTGGAATACGGCCATCCAAAAGGTGGGGGCTTCCACCGCATCCCTGTTTCAGAATGCTTCTCCTATCGTTGGCATTATAGCCTCCGCCTTTTTCCTGGGAGAGCAGCTGAACTGGCAGCATTTCACCGCATTGACGCTGGTCCTGCTGGGCGTCAGTGTGGGCAGCGGCGTTCTGCCGATTCCCGTTTGGTCTAAAAGAAGCTCCCGGGGTTGACTGACGATCTGTATTTATATTATTTATTATTGCATAATTATGCGGATTGTAGTAGTATAGGGAGCATAGAGATCACGGGAGGGATATTCGTGTTAAAAAACGTAACTAAAATAGCCGCTTTAGCTGTGACTATGATCATTCTCGCCCTGTTGTTCGCCGGCTGCGGTTCCGGCGATTCCAAAAGCGCGGTTGCGGATATAAAAAAGAAAGGCAAAATTGTCGTCGGTACCGCCAGCGGCTATTATCCCTTCGAAATGGCTGACAAGCAGGGCGCACTGGTGGGCTATGATATTGATGTGGCCAAAGCCATCGCCAAGGAACTGGGCGTGGAGGTTGAATTTCAGAACTATGCCTTCGCTGGTTTGGTACCGGCCATCCAGGCCAATAAAATTGACATTGTCATTGCCGGCATGACCATTAATGACAAGCGGAAAGAGGTAGTGGACTTTACCGATCCTTACTTTGTTTCCGGTCAGGCGCTGCTGATCAACAAGCAGTACCGGAATATCAAGACCTGGCAGGATCTGGATAAACCTGGCAATGTGATTGCGGTATCGATGGGCACCACTGCCGACCAGACCGCCTCGTCCATGTTTAAGCAGGCCACGGTGAAGAAGTTTGAAGGTTCGGCTCTGGCCGGCCTGGAGCTGATCAATGGCAAGGCCGCTGCAGTGGTGCATGAAACCCCCTGGGTGGCGATTTATCATCGCCTGCATGCCGATACGACCTATCCGATTCTGGAACCGTTCACCACGGAAAATCTCGGCATCGCGGTTACCAAGGGCAAACCTGAGCTGGTAGACTGGCTGAATAAATTCCTCAAGCAATACAAAGAGAGCGAAGAATACAAGAAGTCCTATCAATACTGGTTTGTAGATATGCCCTGGTGGGACTCGGTTCCTCAGAAAAAATAAGATAGCCATTTAATAGGGGGTAACGTTATGGTATACCCCCTGCATTTATTTATGTATGGGAGATAAACTATGCATCAGCTGGAATTTAAGGTAATCATCGAGTATATGCCGGCTATTCTGGACGGATTGGCCATGACGGTTCAGATATCCGCCCTGTCGATCATCTGCGGCACCGTCATCGGCGTACTCGGCGCTTTGGCCAGAATCTCCGGGAATTTTGCCGCCAAAGCCATTGCCAACGCCTATGTGGAATGGATTCGCAACACGCCGCTCTTGATTCAGATTTTGTTTATTTACTTCGGCTTAGGGATGTTCTTTGACCTGTCGCCACTAGTGGCTTCCGTCGCCGCCCTTTCGATTTTTGCCGGCGCCTATATCACCGAAATCATCCGGGCCGGCATCCAGTCCATTCACAAAGGCCAGAGGGAAGCTGCCCTGTCCATCGGCATGACTGAAACCCAGGCCATGCTTCTGGTGGTACTGCCTCAGGCCATCCGCCGCATTCTGCCGCCGCTGGCCGGGCAGTTTATCACCCTGATCAAGGATTCATCCCTGGTTTCGGTGATTGCGGTAACGGATTTGACCTATGTAGCCAAAAATATCGTGACCACAACCTTCCGGGCGTTTGAAGTATGGCTGGTCATCGCGGTATTCTATTTCGTGCTGTCCTTTATCCTGTCTATGGCGGTAAGAAAGCTGGAGAGGAGGCTGGCCAAAAGTGATTGAGATCAGGCAGGTATCCAAAAATTACGGCAGTCATCAGGTGTTGAAAGATGTTTCTCTGACGGTAGACAAAGGTGAAGTGGTGGTCATCATCGGCCCCAGCGGCTCAGGCAAGAGTACCCTGCTGCGGAGCATTAACGGTCTGGAGCAAATCCAGGCCGGCACGATCACGGTGGACGGTGTTTCGGTTCACGCCGCCAGGGAAAATCTGTATCAGATCAGACAATATACCGGCATGGTGTTTCAACAGTTCAATCTGTTCCATCATAAAACGGTACTGGAAAACGTGACTATGGGGCCAATCCATGTGCAAAAACGGACCAGGGCCGAGGCCGAAGCCGCGGCGGGGATGCTGCTGGCCAAGGTAGGCCTGCCTGACAAGGCCGACTTTTATCCGTCCCAGTTATCCGGCGGGCAGCAGCAGCGGGTGGCCATTGCCCGGTCCCTGGCTATGCGCCCGAAAGTCATGCTGTTTGACGAACCCACATCAGCCCTTGACCCGGAATTGATCAAGGAAGTGCTGGATGTGATGCAGTCCTTGGCCCAGGAAGGCATGACCATGCTCGTGGTTACCCATGAAATGGGTTTTGCCCGGGAAGTAGCTGACCGGGTCATTTTCATGGATGACGGCCGTATTGTTGAGGCCGCCGCTGCCGGGGACTTCTTCACCAGTCCCCGGCAGGAACGCACCCGGCAGTTTCTGGCCAAAATTTTATAACGGGCAGGCCCGGTCCATAAAGCCCTCTGCCGTCGTTGCAATGCAGCGACAGCGGAGGGCTTTATGGATGGTAGATTTTTGCTGCGGTTGTCCGATTTTTGTCGGAACATTATAGTCAAACCGGAGTGGACATGGTATAGTATTGTTGGGTAATTTTTTTGAGAAACATTATACTGTATTCCATCCGGCCCAGGAGGACTGCTACGAGTAAGGAGTTGAGGCAACTATGGCAACTGGACAGGCCGGGATTAGCTTAAAAGAGCGCTGGCTGCTGTTCCTGATGATTCTGCTTCTTACGGCGACAGGGGTCTGGCAATTGTGGGTTATGAGACAGGAGCCTGATGACGTTTCGCCGCCGGTGCAAGCCGATCGGCAGGTGCTGGCCGAAGGCATTGTCTTCCCGGTCCGCTATGCCCAAATCATCATGCCGGTGGACGGCATCATCGGCGAGGTTTTGGTAACAGAAGGCGCAAAAGTGAAAAAAGGACAGCCTCTCATCAGGCTGATACGGCAAGAAGCCACGGATGAAAAACTGAAGGACAAGACCGACAAGATCGAATTGCAGGCCGCTATGGCCGGTATCGTGGCCTATCTGGACGTGAAAGCGGGCGAACGGGTTGCTCAGACTGCTGTCTTGGCCCAAATTGCCGATCCTTCCGAATGGGAAGTGCGCAGTGACGACCTGACCGAACTGTCCATTGCCAAGATCGGGGTAGGCGATCGGGCAAATCTGACCTTTGACGCAATTCCGGGGCTTGAGATTCCGGCCCGGGTCAAGTTCATCCGCCCTGACGACGAAAAAAAACACGACGACAGTACCTATACGGTAACGATTGCTCCCGATCGATGGGACGACCGGCTGCGCTGGAATATGACAGCCCGGATCAGCATCACTCCCGCCCAGTAGGGGGCGGAAAAAAAGCATTGAGAGCCCGACTGACGGGTTTCCCAATGCTTTTTTATTTTTGTTATCTTCCGCAAAAATAAAGATATTTTAAATTTGCGTACCAGAGAGGAAAGCAGGCTTTGTAGTTTTTTTCTTTGAGATTCTGTTTGATGATTTTTTTGTTATCGAAATAGGTCATGCAGTCCAGATGAGCGCGGAGGATCTTTTGCCGGCATTCGCCGGGGTCAAACCCTCTTTCCCGGGCATAGATGTCCGCCATATAGAGAAACATTTCATCCGAGCCCCAGAGCCGTTCAAAATTGCGGCAGCCTGTTGCCTGATCCACCGGACAGAAATTCATCCGGTTAATATCCAGCAGTGTGAAGCGGGCCTCTTTGCTATTGACGTCAAACAGAATATTTCCCGGTGAATAGTCCAGATGCAGCACCTGGCTTTCATGCAGACGGGCCGTGAACCGGGCAAAGGCGGCGAGAACAGCCTCATTGCCTGAGTCTGAGAGCTTCTCCCCCTCAAATTTGCGAAAGTTATAAGGATACGGACATTGCAGGCTGATGAAATATCCTTCGGAAAACAGTTTGCCGGCCTTCATCTCAATATAGGCAATGGGCGCCGGAGTTTCAATTCCCTTTTCCAACAACTGCAGCGCATTTTCATAGGACCGTCTGGCTTTGGTCAGCCGGAAAAAAGTATAGACAATCCGGTTGAGAATATGGGGCGTTTTAAATTTCTTTACATTGACCTCAAAACCCTGAACGGTAAAAATCCGTATCTCATTTCTGGCCTTGTAGATTACTTCTCCTGACGCGGCGAAGGTGTCGGGCAGGCTGTAAACAAAATCTTTTAACATGGCGAATTGAGGATTTAAAACAATATTCATGGCGCATGCTCCTTCAGTGGTTCCATACCGGTATCTTCCTTACCTGCACTTCTTTATATAGAGGCTGGCTGTTCTTAGTCCGGCCTTTTGTCTTTTCCAGCAGTTTCAGCGCTTCCTGATAAACTGTCTCAGGTTCTATCCGGGCCATGCAGATAAAATCGTCGCAGCGCCGTTTATGGCACAACCGGCAGGCGGCCGGGGTCAGCACCGCGGCGTGCTGTTCCCCTGCAGGAGCATAGATCCGGGGATCGGTCGGTCCGTATAAAGACAGGGTGGGAGCGCCGACAGCGGCGGCAATATGCAACGGGCCGGTGTCACCGGAGACAAACAGGTCGCATTTTTGAGCGACAGCGGCCAGATCTTTTAAACTGGTTTCGCCGGCGAGACTGATGACCTCGCCTTTTATACTGTCCTTGATTTTGTCAATGAGGGGGATATCGCTTTTGGCGCCGGTCAAGAGGATTTTTGCGCCCTGTTGCCGCAGCAGATTTCCCAGCCGGGCAAAATGTTCCGGCGGCCAGCACTTTGTTTGCCAGGTGGTTGAAGAATTTAAGACAATCACTGTATCGTCGGGGCGGATATGATAAGTTTCCCAAATACGGCCGGCGTTTTGACAGTTCTCCGGGGCAACGGGCATAATCATAGCCGGATTTTTCCCGGATATGCCCAGAGCCGTCAGAACTCCCAGGTATTGTTGGGGCATGGGCAGATCGCCTATGCGCGGCGTCATGCGATTATAAAACAGCGGCGCCATCTCTTTAGCATTGGAAAAGCCGACCCGGACCGGGGCGCTTTTCCAGGTGATGAACCCGGGCAGAAACTGGCTGTGCACATCTACTGCCAGGTCATACTGCTCGGCCAGCAATGTTCTCTGCAATGTGCGCAGGGACTGGTAAGCCGCTTTCAGACTGTTTCTTGCGAGCTTCTTCCATTCATCTTTATCCCAAACAACGATTTCATCTAAAAAAGGATTACCCTGCAGAATATCCTGGGATTTAGGCGATACGATCCAGGATATTTTGGCTTCGGGGTATTCCTGCCGCAATGCCCGGGTCAGGGGAGTGCAGTGCAAAACATCGCCAATGGCGCTTAAGCGTATTATGAGAATATTTTTGTAGGACATAAGAATTGGTACCTTTCTTTACTCTGGCAAAAATTAAAAAAGTTTCTTTCTGTGAAATTCGACCCGATCCGGCAATATCCTTTATTTTGGCAGCGGTTGTGATAGCCGCCTGCCGGATGAAGCGGGTGTCTTTCGTAGTATTTATTTTTTAAGACGAAATAAACATGTTATATCAGTCATTTCAAGCATGAAAGACTGATGCGGTTTGACATCGCTGCCGTAAACTGCCGAAGCCTACCTGTTTTTGCTGGGAAAAATCGTTTTACAGTTTGTTCACATAAAAGATTCGATTGCAATAAAATGTATACAATACACCGATCAATGACCGGCAGGAATGTTTCCGAGTCCAACGAATATATGGGAAATCGAATACATGTGGAGGTGCAGCATGAAGTGGAATAAAACATACGCCCTGCTGTTGGTGCCGGTCTTCTTGGTCAACCTGTTAGCCGGCTGTGGCGGGCAAAGCAGCCAAGCCGAAAAAGTGTTGCGGGTGGCCAACGGCGCCGAGCCGGAAACCCTGGACCCGCGCCAGGCAGTCGGCGTTGTCGAAGGCATCGTTCTGCGGCAGCTGCTGGAAGGGCTGGCCACCCAGGACCAAACAGGCGAACCCGTGCCGGGGACTGCCGAAAAATGGGAAGTATCCGCCGATGGCCTGACCTATAAGTTTTTCATCCGGGCCAATGCCAAATGGTCCAACGGCGATCCGGTGACCGCCCATGACTTTGAGTACTCCTGGAAGACCACTCTCAGCCCGGCGCTGGCTTCCAAATATGCCGAGCAGCTGTTTTATGTGAGAAATGGCGAAGCCTATAATAAGGGGATAGTCGGTCAGGACCAGGTAGGCGTAAAAGCTCTGGACGATCAGACCCTGGCAGTGACCCTGGAAAAGCCGACTCCTTATTTCATATTCCTGACCACATTCTATACTTATTTCCCGGTCCATAAAAAGACCGCCGAAGCCAATCCAAATTGGCATGCCGATCCCAAGACCTATGTGGGCAATGGTCCGTTCAAAATGGCCGGCTGGGTGCATAACAATAAAATTAACCTGGTCAAGAGCGATAGTTACTGGAACAAAGCTGTCGTGAAAACCAATAAAGCAGAACTGAACCTGAGCGATAACCGCAAGACTCTGCAGGACCTGTTCGAGAACAACCAATTGGATACCGTGGAGATAACGCCGCCTCTGCCCGAGATTCCCCGCCTGCTAAAGGAGAACAAGCTGAAAATCCTGCCCTATATCGGCACCTATTATTATTGCGTGAATGTCAAGAAAGCCCCCTTTGACAATGTGAAAGTCCGCAAGGCCTTCTCCCTGGCCATTGACCGTCAGTCTATTGTTGAGCTGATCACCAAGGGCGGCGAAAAACCGGCTATGGCCTGGACTCCCTACGGCCTGCCCGATGCCAGGGCCGGCGACGATTTTCGCAAAGTCGGCGGCGATTATTTCAAGGGCAATGATATCGCTGAGGCCAAGAAACTTTTAGCCGAAGCCGGCTATCCGGACGGCAAAGGCCTGCCAACCGTTACCCTGTTGTATAACAACGGGGACGAACATAAATTGATCGCCGAAGCCGTGCAGGAAATGTGGAAGAAAAATCTCGGCGTCAGCGTGGAGCTGACCAACCAGGAATGGAAGGTCTACCTGCAGACCCGCACCAAGGGGGATTTTCAACTGGCTCGCAGCAGCTGGATCGGCGACTACCTGGACCCCATGACCTATATGGATACCTTGACCAGCGCCAACGGCAACAACCATACCCGCTGGGGCAATCCTCAGTATGACCGCCTGGTGAAGATCGCGCAATCCACCCTGGATCCGGCGGTGCGAATGAAGGCCATGCATGACGCCGAAAAAATTCTGATGGAAGATATGCCGGTCATTCCGGTTTATTTCTACAGCAGTAAGGTCTTGGAAAAATCCAATGTAAAGGGCATTATCCGCGATGCTCTCGGTGCGGTATACTTAAGAGAAGCCTTCATCGAATAGGCGGCTCATTATGAGCTTTCTAACCATGATCAAAACCAGCCTTTGCCTGAATAGACCGGGCAAAGGCTGGTTCTTTTATTATGAAAAGCTTTAGGTATCACTGGTTTGACTACACTTTGAATCTCCCGATCACCGCGTTGAGCTCAACGGCCATCTGCGCCAACGCTTCCGCGCTGCCCGCCACTTCGTTGAGACTGGCATTTTGCTCTTCGGAGGCGGCTGCCACCGTCTGAGAGCCTGCCCCGGTCTGCTGAGCCACTGCGCTGATGTTTTGTACGTTGGATACGATGGACTGCATTCCCTTAGCTGTTTCCTCTACCGCTTTGGTAATCTGTTCCATGCCGTCCTGGACCTGACCGAGCTTTTCCACGATATCGGTGAACCCTTTCTCTGTATCTGCCGCCGCAGTCTTGCCGGTCTCGGCTTCTGTGTTGGCTTTGCCGACCACGTTTACCGAGAACCCGATGTCGGCGGTCATCTTGCGGATAATCTCTCCGATATGCCGGGTCGCCTCGGCGCTTTGCTCCGCCAGCTTACGCACCTCTTCCGCCACTACTGCGAACCCTTTGCCTGCCTCGCCGGCCCGGGCGGCCTCAATGGCGGCGTTGAGAGCCAGCAGGTTAGTCTGGCTGGCGATGTTGCTGATCAGAGTCACGATTTCCTGAATTTCTGCCGACCCCTTTGCCAGGGCGTTGGCTACCTCAGTGATATCTTGCATTGATTTTCCTATCGTCTCATTCTGCGAGACAACCCTTTTAATCAGCTGCATCCCTTGCCGCGCATCGGATACAGCCTGTTGTGCGGTATGGTTGACGGTGGCCGCGCTGGCGTTCATCTCTTCCGCTCCGGCAGTGACTTCTTCGATGACCGCCGAAATTTCGGTGATGTTGTTGGCGTTTTGGGAGGCGCCGGCGGCAATTTCACCCGTTGAATTGGCGATGATCTCGGAAGTTTTCAGCTGTTCTTCCACCGTTGATGTCAGTTCTTCACTCGATGCCGCCAGCGTATCGGCATTGTTTTTTATTTGACCGACAATTCCCCGCAAGGCTTTTTTCATTGCCAGAACCGCCTCGGCCATATCGCCGATCTCGTCGTTGCGGGTTGCATGTACATCGTTTCTTGTCAGATCGAGTTCGCTTACCGCGATCAGTTCAACGCGCAGGGCACTCATTCGTTTGGCGAGACTGCGGCTGTACCAGACCAGCAGGATGGCTATCGCCAGAATGCCTGCGACGCTAACCGTGATAACCGCTGTTATCACCAAACTTTCCCTGGCGTTCAGCCTGTCGACCCCTTCTTCCATGGCTGCTTCCTGAGAGGCAAAAACCGCTTCAAATTGTTGATTGATTCGTTCGGTTTTCTGACGGGTAGAAGCGAGGAAAGCATTTAGTCCCGGATCATTAACCCGTTTCATAACGATCGCTTTATTAAGATCCTCGACGTAAGCCGCTAACGCAGCTTGCAGTTTGTCGCCTTCCTGTCTGGCAGTCGCCGAAGATGTCGCTGCAATCACCTTCTTCACGGTTTCAAGACTATCGTTCAATTCTTTGGACACCAAACCTGCATAGCTCTCCTCGCCATAAGCCATAAAACCGCGAAGTTCCGCAATCCCTTTATAATAGCTTTCCTGTGCTTCCTGGAGCGCCAATGTCCGATGGACGGGTCCATCGAGCAAATTCTGATAAGCAACGGACGCTGCCTGGAATTGATAAAGCGTCACCCCCAACAGCCCTGTCAGCAAGATGATGGTCACTCCCAATATAGCACTCAGTTGAAATCCTACCGTCATACGCTTCATTTTTAACTCTCCCTTTCTTCGCTATATTAATGATTATTATTTACGCTGTTTTGCAAGGTTTAGGTTAATTTAATTATGTCATTGGCGAGCCGGGCCAACAATCTCTCAAAGAGTAATAGTTTTAAGATAAATATTATCCGTAACTATCCTGGTGAGATAGTTACGGATAATATTTCAAAGCCAACATTGCAGGAAAAGCAATGTGCATTACGAAGATTAACAGGTAATCGGCATTTTTGTAATATTTTCATTGAGGATAAAGGAGTAGTAATTTATGGGGCGAAAGTATGAGTTCAATTGGAGTTTGCTGGGAGATATTTCAGAGGGCAGGCCGAATATGGGGCCCATGGTCAGAACTGAGATTTACCGCTTGATGCAGTTTTGCTTCCGTGATGTCCTGGAACAAAATTACGGCACCGAAACGGCAGATAAGATGTTTTACGAAGCGGGGTTGCTGGCGGGAAAACAATTTTACCGGAATGCCATGCAAAAAACAGTGGACTTCAACGCCTTCATTCAATCATTACAGTCGGCTCTTGCCGCTAAGGGTATTGGTATTTTACGCATAGAAACGGCTGACTATGAACAGGGAAAGTATGTAATGAGCCTCTCGGAAGATTTGGATTGCTCCGGATTGCCTGACCTGGACTACGAAATCTGCGTGTATGATGAAGGTTTTTTTGCCGGTATTTTGGAAAGCTTTACCGGGGAAAAATTTAAGGTCAAGGAAGTGGATTGTTGGTGTACGGGAGATCGCACCTGCCGGTTTGTGGCTGAAGTATCCAGAGAATAGATCCTGCATGCAGAGGGGTTATTGACTTGAAGCCGGAAATAGCAAACGAAATCGATGAAATCATCCAGCAAATCAATAGCGTATTGCAAAGCAAGGCGCTGCCGGCAAAGCTGGCCGAGTACTCGGATCAATATCCCGAGATGGCGAAATTGGTGGAAAGACTCCTGGCATTGCGCGAATTTACTTTTGCATTATCCGAAGGCGATTTATCGCAGACAATGAATCTGCGAGGCTATTGGCCGGGAGCATTAAAAGCGTTACAAGCCAATCTCCGGCATCTGACATGGCAGACCAGCATGGTTGCCGCGGGCGATTACAGCCAACGGGTTGATTTTATGGGTGACTTCTCTCATGCCTTTAATACTATGACGATTCGCCTGAAAGCTGCGACGGAAAATGAGCAAAAATATATTGCCGAGCTTGAACGGCAGCAAGCGGCTACCAGGGAAAGCGAACGGAAATACAGGCTTATTGCCGAGAATACCGATGATGTGATTTGGCTGCTGGATCATGAAATGGTGATTCGCTATATCAGTCCTTCCATTGAGCGGTTATTAGGATTTACTCCTGGGGAGGTTGAGGGAAAGCCGATCAGCCAGACGCCATTGCCATTCTTCCAGGTGGTTTTTCAAAGCTCGACCATCGAACTTTTAACCGCTGCAGGAACCCGTCGTCCGGTCATTGTTGAATGTGAACAACGCTGCAAAGACCGAAAAATGATCTGGCTGGAATCCACCGTAAATGCCGCTCAAAATAGCAGCGGTGAAATGATTGGATTTACCGGCGTTACCCGGAACATAACTAAGCGCAAAAAAGCCGAAAGCCTTTTATACCAAGCCTATGAGCGCACGAAAAAACGCGACTTTTTCAATCAGCTTGCCGCAAGAAATGATTGTAATGATACCGAAGTGCTAGAATGGGGCTGGCGGGACAAGATCTATGTTCCCAAAGATTTTTCTCTTTTTTTTCTCTCTATGGACACGTTACCCGGCGACGAAGACAGCATGTACCGCAAACAGCAAATGATGGATGCGCTGGTGGACCAGCTGAACCGTAAGGAGCGTACCAATGCCTGGGAAACTGCCCGGGGCGTAGGCATCATAACGCCTGCTCTGGCTGACGCTGCCCGTAAGCAAAAGGAATTGGCGGCAGCTGCGGATTACATGAAATATATATCAATGTATCTGCCGGATACGCCAGTTTATATCGGAACCGCAAATTATTCCGATGGGTGGGCGAATTTTGCCAATCGCCTGAAGAACGCGGCAACCGCTATACGAATCGGCAGGCAAGTTTGGCCGCATCAGCGGATCTATCACTACGAAGACTGTGGAATCTATCAGGTTCTGGCCCCGTTTGCCGCTACGGATGAGGCAGCTGCCTATATTACGCAGAGGATCGGCCCGTTAATGGCGCACCCTGATTTGCTGGAAACACTGGAAAAACTCTTATCAGGCTTGAGTTTTAAAGAAATAGGAGCACAAATGTATCTGCACCATAAAACGATCCAGCTGAGAAAGCAGCGCATTGAGCAGTTATTAAATGTTTCGCTTGATTCTTACGAGGTAAGAATGGCTTTATCCTCCGCGCTGCAGCTAATGAAAATCGTAAAGGCTAACTAAAGAATCTTTTAAGATTTTATTAAGAAAACTAAGCTATAGTAACCTTCAATGCATTTTACATGAATTTTAACAAAAAGCGGCAAGGACGAAGAATTTCGGCAGGGAGGCAATCGCAGGGAGAGAATTAGCTTGAAGATCTTGGTGGTAGAAGACAGTGAATTTTTGTGTGACGCAATGGTGACGGTTCTTAGCGCGGCAGGCTTTGATGCAGACCAGACAGATGATGGGGAAGAGGGATTTTTTTTGGCGGAGCAGGCTGTATACGATCTGCTGGTGCTGGATATTATGCTGCCGGGAATCAGCGGCATAGAAATCCTAAAACAATTGCGGGCAAAGGGCAATACCGTTCCGATACTCATGGTAACCGCAAAAGATTGCATTGAAGACCGGGTAAGAGGATTAAACACCGGGGCGGACGACTACATGGTCAAACCGTTTGCGGTATCTGAGTTTCTGGCGAGGGTAAGAGCCCTTTTGCGCCGCAAAGGCGGAGGAACGCCTCAGGGGCTGCTCTCCTATAAAAGCCTGGTATTGAATCCTCAGGTGAAACAAGGATACTATCAATCGCAGGAGTTGTGGCTGACAGTCAGAGAGTATGAACTGCTGGAATTTTTAGTCTTAAACCGGGAACAGATCTTAACCAAAGAGCAAATATTTGACCGGTTATGGGGGATAGAAGCGGAAACAGGCTTAGGAGTTGTTGAAGTATATATTCATTTTTTGCGCAAAAAGATGAGTGCTTTCGGCTGTAATAAGTTCATTCGCACCATCAGAGGGGTCGGCTACATGCTGAAAGAACAGATGAGCGGGAATTGACCGCGTCAGATTGAGGACATAGTAAACAAACGCAACGAATTAGCAGATTATCCTGCCGATTCATTGCGTTTTTTATTTTTAAGCACTTGTTAAGAAATCGTTAAGAATGCATTAATAAATGCTTAATAAACGTTAATAAATATTTAAACAAAATGATATATAGTAAATTCAACCAAATGCGACAAGATGCGACAAAAATATTTAAAAGAACTAAAAATAGACCCATTAAATTAAGGAGTGATTTATCTTGAAAATTTTGGTTGTAGAAGATGAGGACCTCCTGCGTGATACGATTGTGACGATTCTTAGTACGGCGGGGTTTGACGTTGACCATACCAATAATGGCGATGAAGGGCTCTTTTTTGCCGAGCAGATTGTCTATGATCTGTTAATCCTTGATATCAGCCTGCCCGGCACAAGCGGTTTAGACATCTTAAAGCGATTGCGCACCAGGAAAGATACCGTTCCCATCTTCATGTTAACTGCCCGGGACCGCGTTGAGGACCGGGTTTTGGGGCTGGATGCGGGGGCGGATGATTATATGGTTAAACCGTTTGCCGTATCCGAGCTGTTCGCCCGCGTAAAGGCCCTGTTACGGCGAAAAGGCGGGGAAACAACGCAAGGCCTGCTGTCCTATAAAAACATAACGTTGAATCCGAAGCTGAAAGAAGCGTATTTTCAATCCGAGGAACTATGGCTTACGGCCAGGGAATACGAGCTGCTGGAGTTTTTAGTGCTAAACCGGGAACAGATCTTAACGAAAGAGCAGATATTCGACCGCTTATGGGGGGTGGAAGCCGAAACTGGTTTAGGAATTGTCGATGTATACATTCATTTTCTTCGTAAAAAACTGAGTGCTTTTAGCTGTAACAGACTCATCCGCACCATAAGAGGCGTCGGCTATATGTTGAGAGACAAGGCGAGCGGCTCAGGCTGACCCGAAAAAAATTGCTGCAGGGAGGGTTCCTGTGAGGCTTGAAAGGAGCAAAACTATGCCGCTGAAACTAAAAATAGTGATTTGTCTTATCTGTTTAGTAATAGGTGAAAAAATAGGGGGGATGCATCCCGGCGTTTGCGCCGCCCCTGCTTCCGAAGAGGTGTTGTGGATCAGCCTGGATGTTTCGCCGGAAGAAAGAAAAAAAATTGACGGAATTATTTTTGATGCATACAAACAGGTGAAAATAGGCCAGAAAAACATAAAGGCTGCTCATTTGGAGAATCCTAACGAGTACCTTAAGCTCCTGTCCTATCTCCAGCAAATGGGCGAAACCCGCCAGAATATCAACCGGGATATCCGGCAGTTGTTATCGCCGCAGCAACGCCGGATATTGGAAACCCAACTGGAACAAATCGATCAGTCCAAACAGCAATTTGCCGGCATTCTCATGATGCTGGACCTCAGCAGGGAGCAGCAGGCAAAGATCGTTGCAGCCCTGTTGAAAAATCAGAAAAAGGTTTGGACCATTATTTCCCGGCGATCGCTTTCCTGGGAGAAAAGGCGCAAGCAACTGGGGCGTATCGATAAAATCAAAGAAATAAGCCTCCATCTTTCAAGGCAGCAGCAAGAAAAATTTTCTTATATGCTGGGAATGGTGTACCTGCAAAAAAGCAACGAGGGGCTTTTTCTAGGGCTGACCAGACCAGGAGTTTCATAATATTGTTCAGCAGGGAGGCTATCCCGGCAAAATCTCCACAAAGAGGTGTATCGACAAAATGATGCAGGACCAGTATAAGCTCCGGACTTCTTCTAACATCCATGAAACTGCGGTCGTCCATCCCGGCGCCGTTCTGGGCAAAAATGTTGACGTCGGCCCTTACGCTGTGATCGGCCAAAACGTCCGCATCGGGGATAATACGGTCATTAAGTCTCATGCCATTATCGACGGCTGGACCGATATCGGGGTAAATTGTGAAATTTACCCCTGCGCATCGATCGGTTCTCCGCCTCAGGACCAAAAATTCCGTGGCGAGAAAAGCTACATCGTGATCGGCGACAATACCCAGATCCGGGAATTTGTCACGGTTAACGGCGCCACCGGCGAGGGGCAGGAAACGCGGGTCGGTTCAGACTGCCTGCTGCTGGCATATTGTCATGTTGCTCACAATTGCGTCATAGGCAACCATGTAGTTGTATCGAGTGCCGCCATGATTGCAGGACACGTAGTGGTGGGAGACAGAGCGACCATTGGGGGGCTGACCGGTATTCACCAGTTCGTAAGAATCGGTCGAAATGCCATGGTTGGCGGCGCCTCGAAAATAGTCCAGGATGTACCCCCGTTTATCACCGCAGCCGGTAATCCGGCGCAGGCGGCCGGGCTGAACACTGTCGGCATGACCCGGGCCGGGATTGGAGAAACAACCCGCCAGCTCATAAAAAGGGCTTACAAAATTCTATATTTATCGGGCCTGGGGCTTTCCTGCGCTCTGGAGATAATGGAGCAGCAGATTCCTGAGTGTGAAGAAGTGGCAGACTTCATTCAATTTTTGCGCAACACGGAAAGAGGAATCTGCCGGGTTGCCTGCAAGGCCAGACAATAACCGGATAAAGTGAGGGGATAAAAGTGTACAGGCAGTTTTTTTCCGTACTAACCATGCTGTTTTATTTTCAGGCCGGCAGCATCGTTTTTGCCGCTCCCGTCAATAACCTGGAGATGGGAGAAAGAGCGATGGGCATGCTGTTTGGTCAGGATAGCGATACTTATTATTTTGAGAGTAAGATTAATGAAACCTTTACCTTCGGATTTCAACTCGTGGATTATAACGACAACTCCGACCTGAGAGACTTTTACGGGCAATTTGACGTTATGGGTTATGGCGGCAGGAGGGGGGATATGGGACTGAAGATCATCCTCGGCAGCCGGACGATAGTCCACGAGACTTCCAAAAAGTATGTAGGCGCGGCGATAACGCAGGAATTGTCGCCGGACTGGAGCAGTTACACCTCTTTCCTTGCCGGCAGAGGCCTTAAAGAACTGCAGGCCGGTTTCAATTTCAGATTAACGGAAGAATATGATCTGAACTTTCATTACCGCTATTTTGAGTATCAAGGCAGCCGGGATGAGCTGAGCATCGGCTTAAGCTATAAATTTTAAACAGGGAAGATGAGCATGTTTCGTAATGTACATTTACGGCTTATTCTCACGAATTGGGGAATTCTCGTCTTATTGTTTTTATTCCTGGCGGCCGGGACATACCTTATGGCAATAGCGCACAGGCCGGAACCTTCCGGCTATATGCTGCCGGTCGCCGGCTTCTTGGTTTTATCCGCAATGGGCAGCCTGCTTATGGCCAATCGCGCCATGATCCCCATTCAGCATGCCTGGCGGCGGCAGCAGGATTTTCTCGCCGGTGCTTCCCACGAACTGCGCACCCCTCTGGCGGTGATTCAGGCCAATCTCGATATTGTCCGGAGCAATCGGGGAGAAGCTGTATCCGACCAGGAGCACTGGCTGAACAATATGCAGGAAGAATCCGCTCATATGGCGAAGATCGTTGACTCCCTGCTGTTTCTTGCCCGCTCAGGCAGCCGGCAGCAAGCGCTCAATAAACAGTGGTTTGATTTGGCTCAGGTACTGGAAGCAGCCGTGGCAGAGGCGCTGCAGGCCATGGCTGAAGCAGGAGGCGTCACTTTAAGCATTGATGCCGAAGCGGGAATCATGCTATATGGCGATGCGCAGCGGATTCAGCAATTAATCGGCATATTGGCGGATAATGCCATCCGTTATACGCCATGGGGCGGCAGTATAGAAATAAAGGCATATCGCCTTCTGGGGCTGGTGGTCATAGAAGTCACGGACAGCGGTGAAGGGATCAGCGCCGAGCATCTGTCCAGGATTTTTGACGGTTTTTACCAGACAGATCCGGCGCGGGCAAAAGGCGGCGCCGGATTGGGCCTGGCTATGGCCAAATCCATTGTGGACAGCCATGGCGGCAATATTGACGCATCCAGTAAGCTTGGGGCAGGAACTACATTTATCATCCGCCTGCCTTTTTCCTGAGGAAAATTCCTTTCCCCTGTTGACTAAAAAAATGCCTTGACCCGGAAAAGTGCGGGTCAAGGCATTTTGCCGCAAGAGCTGTGTCTATGAGAGACAAAGGATGAGGGTCGGCAATACAACCGCCAGGAAAACAGCGGTGGACAGGAAAAAAGCGGCGCTGGTCAGGTGGACATTGAAATCATACAGCCGGGCCAGAATGACCGAGTTAATGCCGACAGGCGAACTGGCGGCAATGAGGATGGTTCCCAGCGCTGCCCGGTCGGTAAACAGCTGGCTGGCGATACAATAGCCGACCAGCGGCGTAAACAGGAATTTCACCGGCAAAAGATCCAGAATGCTGCGATAGTAGTGTTTCATTTCCGCGAATTGGATGGAATAGCCTACGGGAAAAAAGGCAAACCAGGCGGAAATGTGAATCAGGGCGGTAAACAGGCTGCTAAGGCCATCCGGCCGGGGTATGCCGCCTGTATACAGCAGGATTCCGGCAAAAGTCCCCAGTGTCGGCAATTGCTTGCGGGTGAAAAAAAGAGATGCCAGGCTGCTTGGGCTGGCGTCTGTTTCTGCCATGGGCTGGTGCAGCTGTTTTTGATAGTAAGAGGCCAGAGGAAAGCAAAACAAAAAGAAAACCAGGTTTTGAAACAAGGCGACGATCTGGTTGTAGGCAAACCCTGCTTCCCCCAGGAGAAAAAAAGTGCACAAACCGCCCAGGGAGCCGATATTGGACAACAGGGCCGCTGCCAGGTAGCTGGCCTTTTCCGGACCGTCCGGGTATTTTCCCCGCACGATCCAATATCCTGCCAGTCCGGGGATGAAGCTTAGCAGGATGCCAAACACCGGCAGCCAAAGAAGCGTTGGATTCAGCGGCATGACCCAAAAGCTTAAAATCGCCAGAATCGTGCAAAAAACCGTGATATTCAGGTCAATGATCCGGTTGCAGAAGGTCTCGCTCAGCCACTGCTTCTGCCGGCAATAGTAACCTAAAGTGAGCGGCAGTACCAGGTCGGTAAACATATACATCAGCTTGGCGGCTATTTCCATTTTTGTTCTTTTCGCCTCATGCGTCGACAGCGGCGCGTTTTTTCGTTAAAGATTGACAATGCCTTTTCATTATAGCATAAAATAGCGCAGCCGGGAGAAAAATAAGCTTTTACACCGGGAGTGACGGCAGCGGCAGCAGAAGTCAGACATACATGCCGGGAAAAGCAGGGAACGGCTGACAAAAAAGGAGGGCGGCAATATTTATCGAATAAAATAAAGTATATTTATCCAAGAGGGAGGAGGGAGATTGTTATGCAACTGCGTCTGGCTATTGTTGACGATGATATCAGCATCCGGAAGATGCTGCGGCGGATTATTGAGGAAGCAAGGCTGGGAAGCGTGACCGAATGCAGTGACGGAATCATGGCAGAAGAGATTTTGCGGGAAAGCCGGCCGGACATCGCATTGATTGATCTCCTGCTCCCCGGCCAGGACGGCGTCGAGTTGATCCAGCGCCTGGCCGCCGGTTGCCCTGACACTTCTTATATCATGATCTCGCAGGTCAACAGCGAACCGATGATTACCAGGGCCTATGAAAGCGGCATTGAGTTTTTTATTCATAAACCGATTAATGTCCTGGAAGTCCGGTCGGTCATCAACCGGGTCCGGGAAAGCCGCAATCTGCGTCAATTCATCTCCTACGTCCGCCAGACCGCATCCCAGTTTGACGGGCCTAGCGCCCCGGCTAAAACTGCCGGCGACAGCCAGAAAAAATCAATCATCTACCGGATATTCTCCGATCTGGGAATTATCGGCGAAGCAGGAATCAATGATATCTATCTGTTAATTGAACTCATCAGCGCTAAACAGCAAAATCAGGGGAAAATGTCGTATCAGTTGAATGAACTCTACGAACAGTTATCCCAGAAGCTGGGTCAGGATGCCAAGACCATTGAGCAACGCATTCGCCGCACGATTGCCAAGGCAATGCAAAACCTGGCCAATCTGGCGACCGAGGATTACTATAATGAAGTGTTTCAGGACTATAACTCTTCTTTGTTTGACTTCAAGGAAGTGCGGCAGGAAATCAACTATGTAAACGGCAAAAGCCATTACCGGGGGAAAATTAATGTCAAGAAGTTCGTGGAAGGAATCCTCTTTAGCGTTGAGAACGCCGAAGCCTAAGCTCATCATCCATGCGGTAATGCTGGTTACCCTGGCCAGTATGGTGTTTATTTATCCCTTTGATAATCAATTCCGGTTTACATTGGGGGTTGCCGTATTATCCGTCCTGATCCTGTCTTTCCCGGAATTGCCTGCCTTCCGGGTGATCCTGTTCAGCGGCGCAGCCATTGTGGCCCAGCGGGTCGCCGTTTCCCTCCTGCTGGGACAAGGGAGTTTTGTCACGGCATTCCTGAGCCATATTCCGGCTTTCTCTTACTATGTTGTGTTCGCTGTTATGTTTGAACTGTTTACTATACGCAACGCAGTCGGCCGTTTCCCGCTGAGCGTGTTATTGCTCAGCACTACCGACGCTCTGAGCAATATTGTGGAACTGTTTTTCCGCCCGGCGCTGCAGTCCGTGAATTATGAAACGGCGCTGGCCGGCGTGATTCTGATTGCCCTGGTCCGGTCGGTACTCTCCGTGTACGGCTATATGCTCCTGCACAAATATCATTCCTTTGTTTTGGTGCAGGATCAGCTGCGGCGCTATTCTGAGCTGCTGGTCATGACGGCCAAGCTGAAAACAGAACTCTTTTACCTGAAAAAGTCGTCCCAGGATATCGAGACCGTCATGGAACGCAGCTATTGGCTGTATAACCAGCTGAAACAGCAGGAACAAAGCGGAGCGAAAATGGAGCGTCCTGCCGGTGAGGCCCTGATCATCGCCCGGGATATTCATGAAGTCAAAAAAGACTACAGCCGGGTGATCGCCAGTATTGAAAAAGTATTGAATCCTTCCGGCCTGGATCAGTCTCAATACATGAAGCTTTCCGAAGTATTTGACATTATTGAGCAGAATGTTCTGCGCTATATTGCGGCTTCCGGCAAAGATATCGCCATCAGCTTCCACTATTCTGAGGATTTTTTTACGCACCAGTACTATACGGTGGTGTCCATGCTGGACAATTTAATTATGAACGCCATCGAAGCCTGCAATCCGTCAGGCACGATTTGCGTCAGACAGACCAGCGAGGGGAAGAACTGTATTTTTTGCGTGGAAGATGACGGCAGCGGCATTGAAACAGAAGAATGGACTTTGTTGTTTCAGCCGGGATATTCCACCAAATTTTCGCCGGTAACCGGCAAAATGTCAACGGGATTAGGTCTTTGCCACGTCAAAAATCTCAGTGAGGATATGGGAGGTACGGTTCAGGTGGCGTCCGTCGCCGGGCAGGGAGCAGAATTTGTCATCCTGATTCCCTGGAAGAATCTGATCGTGACGGACCCGGAATAATTCAAAAATAAAGTCAGATTATTCAGAGATGGCTTTTAATCTTTTTTGTTACTTTTTGTAGGACATGCCGTATCGTAAAGTGAAAGATTAAAAAAAAGGAGGACACGTTGTGAAACAATATCAGAAGCTCTTATTGGGTTTTGTGCTGGGTATCATAGTCGGATTAATCGGTTATTATGTTTTCCCGGAAAAATCGTATCCGTCCATGAAAGCAGTCACCAATGTCTGCACTCTGGTAGGCGCTATTTTCCTCAAAATCATATTCATGGTGGTTGTGCCCCTCTTAGTTTCCGCGTTAATGCTCGGGGTTTTCGAACTGGGTAAAGGACGCAACTTAGGCCAGGTCGCCAAAAAGTCCCTGATGTTTACGATTGGACTGAGCCTGATTGCCGTATTGCTGGCGGTTGCCATGACGAATATCATGCAGCCGGGAGTCGGCATAGACTTTGACCGGGAGGCCCTGGCGAAAAATCAGGGAGTCATCAGCATCAATAAAAATATGGAGGCGGCTCAAAGCAAGCCCTGGATGAACTACATCATCGAGCTGATCCCGCAGAATCCGATCGACTCCGCAGCAAGGGCGTTCGGCGGTGAAATTATTGCGGTTATGGTGTTTGCCCTGATGTTTGGCTATGCTCTCTGTCTGGTGGTTAAAGAAGATCACCCCATTGTCCATGTGCTGCAAGCCATTTTTGACGGTTCCCTAAAGGTTATTGCATGGGCGATGAAAATCGCTCCCTATGGTATTTTCGGCATTGTATTCAATACGACCTATCGCATGGGAGCCGGCTTCCTGACCAATGTAGCCTACTTTGCCTTCGTGGTTGTGCTGAGTCTCTTAATTCAGCAATTCGTTGTTTACGCGTTATGCCTGAAGGTATTTGCCAAAACCAATCCCTGGGAATTTTTTAAAAAATGTAAAGAAGCCTATGTATACGCCTTTTCAACTGCTTCTTCCAACGCTACTCTGCCAATCGCTCTGGAAACCGCTGAAAAGACCCTCAAACTGCCTCCCAAGATTGCCCGTTTCGTTCTGACTTGCGGCGCTTCCGCCAACCAAAACGGTTCGGGTCTCTATGAAGGTGTGGTCCTGCTGTTCCTGGCGCAGGTTTTTGGTGTCAGCCTTTCGATTGAACAACAGATCGTGGTCGTTCTGACCGCAGTGCTGGGCGGCATCGGAACTGCCGGCGTTCCCGGCGGCACGCTGCCGATTATCGCGATCCTGTGCGTCAACGTGGGTGTGCCGGTAGAAGGCCTGGGCCTGATTCTGGGTGTTGACCGTTTCCTTGATATGTGCAGAACCACTTTGAATGTATCCGGAGATCTGGTCATTGCCAAGCTGGTCAGTGCCAATGTGGATGACGCAACCATTGAGAAAACGCCTGATATAACTTGTTAAGACCTATGCCTGCTGACACGGCAGGCCCATAGAAAAAGCCGCCGATTTTACGGTCGGCTTTTTCTATGGCCTTTTTCAACGCCTCCTTAAGCCGGTTTGAATTGCATGACCAATGCCGGGTCATACACTCTATATATTATGAAATTTAAAAGTTTGGAAATTAGATCTTGTGATCGGTCTATCTATTGGTTATAATTTAATCAAATGATTAAATTAAATGATTGATTGAATTGAGGTGCCGCAGTGGATAAAGATCCCCGCGATAAATTGATCGAAGTAGGGACCCGGCTGTTTGCTAAAAAGGGGCTGGCAGCTGTCACTATACGGGAACTGGCTGATGCCGCCGGAACCAACAGTGCCATGATATCCTATTACTTCGGGGGAAAAGAAGGCCTATATGCTGCCGTCATGGAAGCCCATCTGGAAAAAATCCGCTCTGTGATCAAACAGGCGCAATTGAATAATCTGGAGCCGCTGGAAAAGATCCGGCGGTATGGCCAGGGAGTGCTGAACATCCATAACCAGTCCCCCTATCTCATCCGGCTGGTGTTTTCCGAAATTACCAATCCCACCGTCCATTTTGAACCGGTTCGCAAAACCATTGGCCTGGTGGCGCTGTTTTTGCAGCAAGCCATTCGGGAAGGAATCGAGGCCGGACAGATCCGGCCGGATGTGGATCCGGCTTATGCCACGGTGGCGCTGGCCGGCATACTGAATTTCTTTTTTATTGCCCGGCCTCTGGCGGAAGGATTTTTGCCGCAGGGGCAAAATCATGAAGGGGTTTTTAACCGTCAGGCTCTGGATATTTTCCTGAATGGGATTGCGCTGCATGACGACGTTGCGGATAACAATAGCTGATACGAGAATGGGGGAAGAAATATGAAGCGGAAACTGATTGCCCTGGCCGTGATACTGGCTCTGTTAGGAGCAGGCGCAGCCTATAAGCTGACAGGAAGAAAGATCGACGGCATTGCAGCCAGCGGCACCATTGAGATCACCCAGTCCGATATTGCGCCCAAAGTGGCAGGCTATTTGGAAGAATTTACAATCCGGGAGGGAGATACGGTACAAGCCGGACAGGTTTTGGCCAAGGTCAGCCGGACCGATCTGACAGCTCAGCTGCTGCGGGACGAAGCGGCCCTGGCCAAAGCGCAGGCTCAGCTGCGGGATCTGGAAAGCGGCGCCCGGGAGCAGGAAGTGACAGAGGCCAGGGCCATGCTGGCTTCGGCCCGGTCAGTATATGACAAAAGCAAAAATGATTGGGAGAGATTCCAAAAGCTTTACCAGGACGGGGCAGTTTCGGCCCAACAGCGGGATAACGCCCGTTCCGCCTATGAGGTAGCCTATCATTCTCTGGCCGCTGCTCAGTCACGGCTGCAGCTGGTGGAGGAAGGCAGCCGGCCGGAGACGATTGCCGCCCAGCGGAAAGAAGTGGAGCGGTCCCGGGCAGTTGTGGACGCCAGCAAGTCCACGCTGGCCGATACCATCCTGATCAGTCCGGTTCGTGGCCTGGTGTTGTCCCGTAACTATGAGCAGGGGGAGTTTGTCAACGTAGGAGCACCCGTCGCCACCGTCGGCGATATGACCGACTGCTGGGTCAAAATCTATATACCATCCGGCCAAATGGGGCAGATTGGCCTGGGCCAGCCGGCCCGGATCAGGGTGGATTCTTTCCCGGACAAGGTCTTTGCCGGCCAGGTGAAAGAAATCAGCCAGACCGCCGAGTTTAACCCCCGCCAGAGTCTGACGCAGCGGGAGAGGGCCAACATGGTCTTTGCCGTCAAGGTCCGGGTGGATAACGGCGAACTGCTGTTAAAGCCTGGCATGCCGGCAGATGTGGTCCTGCCATGATCCGGCTGCGGCAGGCGGCGAAATACTTCGGTGCGGTCCGGGCGGTGGACGGCGTCACCTTAGAGGTACAGCCGGGAGAGATCTTCGGCCTGGTGGGGCCCGACGGCGCCGGTAAAACTACCCTGATCCGGCTGCTGACCGGCGTGCTGACTCCCGGCGCCGGCGAGATCGAGGTGCTGGGGCGGCGAAATCTGGAAGATATCAAAGAGCATATCGGCTATATTCCCCAGAAATTCAGCCTGTACGGGGATATGACCGTAATCGAGAATATCCGGCTGCTAGGCTCGCTTTACGGAGCCGATGCCGCGGCCATTGCGGCCCGGGCCAGAGAGATTCTGGCCTTTACCAATCTGCTGCCTTTTCAGGACAGGCTGGCTGACCGGCTGTCCGGCGGCATGAAGCAAAAGTTGGCTCTGGCAGCCGGTCTGATGCATCGTCCCAAGCTATTTTTTCTCGATGAGCCTACTACCGGCGTGGACCCGGTGTCCCGCCGGGAGTTTTGGCAGATGCTGTACCGCATGAACCAGGACGGTATGACGGTACTGGTCTCTACTCCCTATATGGATGAAGCCGAGCTTTGCCACCGGGTAGCTTTCATGCACCAGGGCCGCATCGTGGCCTGCGGCTCCCCGCTCCGGCTGCGCCGGTCTTATCCCCATCGCATTCTGGAATTGGAGACCTCAGCCAAGCATATCAACCGCCATCTGGCCGGAGTGCCTATCCGGGACATGAATGCCTTTGGCGATAAATATCATCTGGTAGTGGATGACCCGGAGACAGCCATGGCCGCAATTCGCCAGGCACTGGCGGCAGCCGGCCTGGATATCGGCAGCCTGAGGGAAACGGCGCCGTCTCTGGAGGATGTATTTGTGGAACTGGCAGGGGAGGAATAGCAATGTACGCAGTGGAAACGCACAACCTGACCCGCACATTCGGCGATTTTACCGCCGTGAATAAAGTCAGCCTGCGTATTAAGCGGGGCAGTATTTATGGCTTTCTTGGACCCAATGGCTCCGGCAAGTCTACTACCATCCGCATGCTTTGCGGCATTCTGAACCCTACCGGCGGCAGCGGCAGGATTTTAGGCTGTGACATCATTAAGGACAGTGAGGCCATCAAGCAGCAGATTGGCTATATGTCGCAAAAATTCAGCCTTTATGATGATCTGACCATCCGGGAGAATCTGGAGTTTTATGCCGGGATGTACAGTCTGGCCGGCGAAAGAAAGAAACGGCGAATCGAGGCTATGCTGGACATGGCCGGACTGCGGGGCCGGGAGCAGGAACTGGTCACTAACCTGTCAGGCGGCTGGAAACAGAGACTGGCTTTGGGCTGCTCCATTTTACACCAGCCTGACATCCTGTTCTTGGATGAACCTACCGGCGGTGTAGATCCCAAGGCACGGCGCCGGTTTTGGGATATGATTTATGACCTGGCGGCCGGGGGAACCACTATCATGGTTACCACTCACTTCATGGATGAGGCCGAGCATTGCGACGAGATCGGCTTCATCTATGAAGGAAGCCTGATCGTTTCGGCAGCGTCGGAAGAGTTAAAACGCCAGATTCCCGGCGTTTTGCTGCGGGTCTTATGCGAGGAACCCATGGCTTTGCTGGAAGCACTGGCGCAAGAACAGCGTCCGCTCCTGGATGCTTATGCCCATGGCGCAGCGGTGCATCTCTTGGTATCACGGGAGGAGGAAAGCCGCTTTGCCGATCTGGACTGCCAGGTCATCCGGCCTTCCTTGGAAGACGTATTTGTCTACTATGTAAAATCACACCGGAAGGAGCTGGCGTGATGATCCGCTTAAAGGCCTTGCTTGTGAAAGAGTTTATTCAGATGAGCCGGGACCGGCTGACCTTTGCCATGATGGTCATGCTTCCCATTGTCCAGCTGCTGGTCTTCGGCTATGCAATCAATACCGACGTAAAGCATTTGTCCACGGTGGTGTTCGACCAGTCTCTCAGTTACGAAAGCCGGGACCTGCTATCATCCTTTGAGGCCAGCGGCTACTTTGACATCAACTATGCGGCCGGCAGCTTCCAGGCAGTCTCCGACCATATCGAAAGCGGCAAAACCAAGGTCGGGATCATCATTCCGCCCGATTTCGCCGCCAATTTAAAACATGGCCGCACCGCCAGTTTCCAGGTCATCGTGGACGCCTCGGACTCTATGGCGGCTTCTTCCGCCATCAGCACCGCCCAGATGATCGGTCAGATCAAGTCTCAGCAGATTCTGGTGGAAAAAATGCAGGCAATCGCCGGCAAAAGCATCGCGGCTCCCTATGACATCCGCATCCGGCCTTGGTACAACCCGGATTTTGTCACGGCCTTTTATATGGTGCCGGGCATCCTGGGCGTCGTGCTGACAATGACCATGGTGATGATCACCTCCATGGCCATTGTGCGGGAGAGAGAAAGGGGCACCCTGGAGCAGCTCATCGTCACTCCGCTGAAATCCTATGAATTGATGCTGGGGAAAATCATTCCCTATGTCTTTGTGGGCTATGTGCAGGTGACTCTGGCCCTGCTGGTAGGCATCTTCGTCTTTGACCTGCCGGTTCAGGGCAGCATATTGCTGTTATACGGACTGACCCTGATCTATATCCTGGCGGCGCTGGCCCTGGGCATCCTGATCTCCAATATGGCCCAAACCCAGATGCAGGCCATGCAGATGTCGTTCTTTATATTTTTGCCCAGTGTTCTGCTGTCAGGCTTCATGTTTCCCCGGGAAGCCATGCCACGGTTTTTCTTCTGGCTCAGTCATATCATCCCTCTGACCTTCTTCCTGGAGATCCTGCGGGGCATAATTTTAAAAGGGCTGAGCATCCGGTTCCTCTGGAGCCAGATCGCAGCCCTGCTGGTATTTATCACGGTGGCCCTGACGGTCAGTATTGTTAAATTTCAGAAAAAATTAGGCTGAATCGGGACAGTTCACCGGGGAGCCATAAAAAAAGAACGGGAAAGCG
>NZ_AFGF01000239.1 GCF_000219125.1 Acetonema longum DSM 6540 | reverse complement strand
ATAGATATTCTTTTATGACTGCTATCTGATCTTCTTTGGTCGTTGCATTTTTCAGGTCTTCTGCAAAGTCTTCCTGCAATTGATGGGTAAAATAGTTATTTCTCGTACCGGACAGTGCCGTACTCGCTCCCGTTTGTATACCGCCGCCGGAAATCTTTGATGCCGCTCCACCAATCGCCATACTGGCCCACTGTTGCAGGTCAGGAGATAATTTGGAAAGTGCTTTTCTGCTAGCTTCCGATACTCCTGCTCCTAAAGCGCCGGAAATCACATTTCCTCCGCCTAAATCGGCCATCATTCCACCAACCATGGCATGGAGGGCGACTCTGTAGCTTCCTCCTTTACCCCAGCGTTGTATGCTTTCTTGATCTTTATCTTTAATGGCTTTTTTCAGTTGGGCATTGGCTAAGTCGCCCACTGCTTTAAAGGCTTCTTCGCCAAACATTTTGGTCAGTTCTTG
>NZ_AFGF01000238.1 GCF_000219125.1 Acetonema longum DSM 6540 | reverse complement strand
AAACAACGGGGACATTGCTATCCTTGGTTCCAGCGTGAATGGGAAAGAGATCCTCCTGGACGCGGCCAACGACGTAAACCTGCTGTCAGCCGCCAATACCGTGGACAGCGACAGCCATTCCTCGCAGAAATCCGCCTCCGTAGGCGTAGATTTGACGCAGGGAGGCGTGGCCGTATCGGGACAACTCGGCAAGGGAAAGACAGACGAACACAGCGTCAGCTACAACGAGACCACAATTACAGCGGAACAGGAACTAACCGTCAAATCTGGCAATGACACCAACCTGGTCGGTGCGCAGGTAAAAGGCGATACCGTTGAGATCGACGTAAAAGGCGATTTAAACCTGGCCAGCCAGCAGGATCGGGAGACCTATACCGAGAAGAATAAATCGGTTGGCGGCAGTATTGGATTTGGGGCCGGGGCCTCGGTAAATCTGTCAGCGAATACAGGCAAAATGGATTCCGAATACAGGAGTGTCAAGGAGCAGACCGGGATCTTTGCCGGTAAGGGCGGCTTTGATATTAAGGTGGTAGGCAATACCGATCTGGATGGTTCTGTTCTGGGCAGTGAGGCAGAGGCCAACAAAAACAAGCTTTCTACTGGTACTCTGACATTCTCGGATATTGAGAACAAAGCCGAGTACAAGGCGGAAAGCAATGGTGTCGGTAATGCAACAGGCCCGAATCTGGGGGTTCCGGTATCGGATGATAAAACCAGTACTACCCATGCCGCTATTGCTCAGGGAACGATTGAAATTAAAGATCAGGCCAATCAGAAAGCGGATATTACGAAACTGAGCAGAGATACCCAGAATGCCGTTAACAAGCTAGACCAGATTTTTGATAAGAAGACGGTCCAAGAAAAACAGGAATTAGCAAATCTATTTAGCCAGGAAGCAGTAAAACTTGTTGGAGATATAGCGGAAAGAGAGAAAGATAGACTTGTAGACAAGATTATTAATGCAAAGAATGACACTGAAAGGGAAGAAGCAAAAAAAGAATATCAACTTTGGATGGAAAGTGGAACTAACAAAGTTTTATTACATGCCTTTGTTGGTGGCCTTACTGCGAAATTTGCTGGTGGAGACTTCATGTCCGGTGCCGCAGGGGCAGGCTTTAATGAAGTAGTACAACAAGAACTAAAAAATATCAAAAATCCTACTTTACACCAATTAGCTAGTGCTCTTGTTGGAGGTGCTGCAACTGAAATTCTTGGTGGAGATGCACAAACGGGTACAGTTACTGCGTTAAATGGAACAAAGTATAACTTCTTATCCCATTGGCAGACAGGGCAAAGAGATAAGGCTATTTTAAATGAAGAATGGGATAAGGTGGCGTACTGGGATCGGATAGATAAGGCTCAGAACTACGTATGTGCTATGATGGGCATTAATTATAAAGCAATAAATTGGGAAGACCCTGACAATGCTAATTTATTGTATACAGTATCAACACAGGCACAACAGCTAGAAGCAGACCCGAATTTTCGAAATTCGTGGTTAGTAAACAGCCCCACTGTTGATTCTTCAACTTTAATATCAGCTGGGGTTGTAGGGACTGCTATAGTTATAGCAGGGGTTACACTGTATAAATATAATGGGGGTTGGGTTAAGGCTGCTCCAGTTGTACCGGGGGCCGGGGCTCTATATAATAATGCTGTTAATTCATTGAATAAAATTAACATCTATGATTTCACAATTAAAAGTAAGCATTTAGAGACTATTAATAATAATACATCTGGATGGAATAAATTTAAAGTTGGCACAGTTGATGAAGCAACTGCACTTGTTAATTCTATTATTAAAGGTGCTCAAAATAATAGAAATTTGATTAAAAACGTATCAGAGAATCCAGTTGGTTCTCAGGGGCAGCAGTCATTCCAAGTATTAATTGATGCAGGTAAAGTAATCGGAACTAAAGGTGAGACAGCTATTAGAATAGTCTATGATGAGCTGGGAAATATATGGACAGTATTTCCTGATAAAATTTAATATAAGGAGTGACATGAATCAAATGTTTAACAAAGATGAATTTATCAAAAGAAATAGTGAATTTTTATATCAGCGTTTAAACAATTTCTTAGAAATTGAAGTGAATGAAGAAACCTTTTTAATAATATATAAATTTCTTGAATTGCAGAATTTTAGAAATGGAGAGTATGAAGGAAATCAATATTTAATTCATAAAAAAAATATTCAGGAAGTTCAAATAGTCGACATGGTTTCTGAAGAGTTCTGCAATGATTTTTCTCAGACTAGATTTGATATTACTGTTTACGAACTTTTGGATCTCATGAATGAGATGAAGGATGCTAGGTAAATAACG
>NZ_AFGF01000237.1 GCF_000219125.1 Acetonema longum DSM 6540 | reverse complement strand
CTGATCGGGGGCTTTCTGGGAGTCGGGACGCCGGAAAAACTAGTGGACGCCCTGGTGTCCCAGGGAACCGGGGGACTGACGCTGGTCTGCAATGATACCAGCTTTCCCGACAAGGGAATGGGCAAGCTGATCGTGAGCAAACAAGCGAAAAAGGTGATCATCAGCTATATGGGAGGCAATCCCGAAGGAGCCCGTCAGATGAACGCCGGAGAACTGGAAGTGGAACTGTCCCCCCAGGGAACACTGGCCGAAAGAATCCGCTCCGGCGGGGCCGGCTTAGGCGGCGTTCTGACGCCCACCGGACTGGGAACGGTAGTGGCCGAAGGCAAGCAGGTTTTAACCATTGACGGCAAGGAATTTCTCCTGGAAAAAGCCCTCCATGCCGATGTGGCTCTGATTAAAGCCTATAAGGCCGACCGGGCCGGCAATCTGATCTTCCGGCGGGCAGCCCGCAATTTTAATCCGGTCATGGCAACCGCCGCTGATTTAGTTATTGTGGAAGCCGAACATATTGTGGAGCCAGGTGAAATGGATCCGGATCAGGTAATGACCCCCGGGATTTTCGTGGACTACCTGGTTCAGGGTTAGGAGGGAACAACAGAATGGATACAAAAGCCCTTATTGCCAAACGGGTGGCTCAGGAATTTCAGGACGGGTTTGTCGTCAATCTGGGAATCGGCATTCCCACTCTAGCCGCTAACTATATTCCGGCCGGCATGAATGTAATTCTCCAGTCGGAAAATGGCTTCGTAGGCCTGGGGGAAGCACCGGAGCCGGGCCAAGAAGAGCCGGATCTGGTCAATGCCGGCGGCAAACCGGTAACGATCAAGACCGGCGGGGCCATGTTTGACAGCGTCACCTCCTTCGGAATCATCCGGGGCGGTCATGTGGACGCCACGGTGCTGGGAGCCCTGGAAGTGGACCAGGAAGGCAATCTGGCCAACTGGATGGTACCGGGCAAAATAGTCCCTGGCATGGGCGGGGCTATGGATTTAGTGGTAGGCGCCAAAAAAGTCATCGTGGCCATGGAGCATACCGCCAAGGGCAATGCCCCCAAGATCTTAACGAAATGCACCCTGCCTTTAACTGCCCGTAAGGTCGTGGATCTGATCGTGACCAATTTGTGCGTGTTTGCTGTGACTCCTTCCGGTTTAG
>NZ_AFGF01000236.1 GCF_000219125.1 Acetonema longum DSM 6540 | reverse complement strand
AAAATCCCTTCTGAGAAAATGAAACCAGAGAATCCAAAGGAACCACAGAGTCCGTTAGATTCTCGAAGAATCGAAGGGAGTCCAAGAAAGTGCAGGTACAAAAACTGACGCATGAAGTGAGACTGCAAAAATGGAGTGAAATTATTCGTTCTTGCCGCAATAGCGGCAAACCCATCAAAACATGGTGCAGTGAAAACAACATCAATCTCAAGACCTACTATCA
>NZ_AFGF01000235.1 GCF_000219125.1 Acetonema longum DSM 6540 | reverse complement strand
TAAGCGTCAGTAGCGGCCGAGCAAGGTCGCTTGTAATAGTGGGTGGAACCCCCGCCCGGTAAGGCGTAGCCGCGCCACCGGTAGCCAGCTTTGGAGGTATCGTAGAAATAGGGTAACTTAAGCGTAAGCGGTTAGGTAGTAGGCCTGAAAGTGATCGAGCCCCGAAAATACCCAACGGTGCAGGACGATGGTATTGACGCCCCAGAAGTCAACACGCGTGAACGCGGATGGCTAGTGTTCGCGTGCTGCCCCGGGGTCTATGAGCCAGGCATGCTATACAAAGTACAAGCGGTAACTCGGGAGGCCCACGCATCTCTCCGGAACAGGAGT
>NZ_AFGF01000234.1 GCF_000219125.1 Acetonema longum DSM 6540 | reverse complement strand
CCATTCCTCCACATTCCAAACATCCGTCACCCAGCCGGCGTAAAAATCCGGTTCATGGGAAACTAACAGCACGGTGCCTTTATACTCCCTGAGAGCCCTCTGGAGCTCAGCTTTGGCCTCTGCATCCAAATGGTTGGTAGGTTCGTCCAGTACCAGCCAGTTTACATCTTTCAGCATCAGCTTGCACAGGCGCACCTTGGCGTTTTCCCCGCCGCTTAAGACCATCATCTGACTGGTGATATGCTCGGTGGTCAGACCGCAGCGGGCTAAGGCGGCCCGGACTTCGAAGTTGGTCATGCCGGGGTATTCGTTCCAGACCTCATCCAGGGCTGTGCTGCTGTTATGACGGCTGGACTCCTGCTCAAAATAGCCTGGCTGCAGGTAATCGCCCAGAGTCACCTGACCGGAAACCGGCGGAATGATCCCTAAAATAGTCTTTAGCAGAGTGGACTTTCCCAGGCCGTTAGTGCCCCGTATGGCCACCTTGCGGCCCCGTTCCAGGGCAATATTCACCGGCTTGGTAAGAGGTTCGTCATAGCCCAGCACCAGATCCTTGGCTTCCACCACAAACCGGCCCGGTGTCCTGGCTTCCCGGAACTGGAATACCGGTTTGGGCTTTTCCCGCGGTTTTTCCAGCATCTCCATCTTATCCAGCCGTTTCTGCCGGCTGTTGGCCATGCCCCGGGTGGCCACCCGGGCCTTGTTGCGGGCAATAAAGTCTTCCATTTTCTCGACTTCCTGCTGTTGGCGCTCATAGGCCCGCTGCTCCTGACTCTTTTTCACGGCGTACATTTGCTGGAACTGTTCGTAGTCGCCGGTATAACGGGTCAGTACGGTGTTTTCCACATGGTAGATAACATTGACCACCGCATTGAGGAAAGGAATATCATGAGAAACCAGAATGAAGCTGTTTTCATAGTCCCTAAGATATCGTGTGAGCCATTCGATATGCTCCACATCCAGATAGTTGGTAGGCTCGTCCAGGATTAATATCGTGGGATTCTGCAGCAGCAGCTTGGTCAGCAACACTTTGGTCCTCTGGCCGCCGCTCAGGTCGGTTACATCCCGGTCCAGGCCGACTTCCCCCAGGCCCAGGCCGTTGGCTATTTCTTCAATCTTGGCATCAATCATATAAAAGCCGCCATGCTCCAGCATTTCCTGGATCTCGCCCACGTCCTGCATTTGTCGGTCCAGTTCCTCCGGTGAGACGTCTCCCATTTTGTCATAAATAGACAGCATTTCGGCCTCCAGGTCATACATCTGCTGAAAAGCTTCCCGCAGAACATCCCGGATGGTTTTGCCCTTGGCCAGGACGGCATGCTGGTCCAGATAGCCCACCGTAACCCGGTTTGACCATTCCACCTTGCCTGCGTCCGGCATAAGCTGTCCGGTGACAATGTTAAGAAAGGTGGATTTTCCTTCCCCGTTAGCTCCCACCAGTCCCACATGCTCTCCCTTTAACAACCGGAAAGAGGCATTCTCTAAAATCTGACGGCCGCCAAAGCCGTGAGTGACATTTTCTACAGTTAATACGCTCATCGTTGCTCCCGCTCCTGCGTGATATTTTTACAAATGCCCCTTTATTGTAGCTTAAAAGGTATAGTTCTGTAAAGAATACTGCCCCAAAGTCATCTTCAGCCTCGAAACAGGGATCGTTCAAAAGGGTTCAGATGCTAGGTAAAAGCAACGCCTGCGTTGCCATACTGAAGAATTTAGGTGACTTTTCGGCTTATGAGAAGACATCTGCTACTACCTCTCTTCCGAAAAGTCACAATTCTGATAGTGTGACGAGGACGCGCGCGCAGACAGTACGTTCGCAAGGGTACGGCAAGCGCGCGCCCGCAGGAGCAAACGACGCAGATGGGCCCTTCTCAACGATCCCCCCGAGGGCGAGTCCGGTGGGTTGGTACCGCCTTCCACGGATCTTCCGGCCAATAGTGTTTTGGGTAGCGCCCCATCAGATCTTTTTTGACGGCAAAATACGTCTCCCGCCAAAAGCTAGCCAAGTCTCGGGTCACCTGGACCGGCCGCTGGGCCGGCGATAACAGGTGCAGGGTCAGAGGGACTTTGCCCCCGCCCAGATGGGGCGTTTCGGCCAAGCCGAACAGTTCCTGCAGCTTTACAGCCATCACCGGGCAGGCCGGATCGGAGTAATCCACCGCAATCTTCTGGCCGCTGGGGACTTCCATCCGGGCCGGAGCAGCCTCCTCCAGCTCACGGCGTTGTTCCCAGGTCAGAAGATTTTCCAAAATAGCCGTCAGATTCAGGCGCTGCAGGTCAGAGGCTTTGCTCATGCCGTATACATAAGGGCCCAGCCAGTCGGCCAGCGCCGACTCCAGGGCGGCGTCGGAAACGTCTGGCCAGGAAGGGTCCTGGTAATGCATGAACTGCAGCCGCTGCCGGTACTGGCAAGCTGTCTTGGTCCAGGGCAAAATCGCCAGCCCTTCCTGGGAGATTCCCTGCAGCAAGGCTGTCTGAACCGCCGCCGGTTCCGGACGGTCCGGCAGGATATCCTTCAGGACCAAAGCTCCCAGTCTCACTTCCTGGCGCGCCCGCACCGCCTGAACTGTCCGGTCCCAAACAATCGACGTGACCTCCCGGATGACCCCGGCGAAATAACGGTGCAAATCCACCAACTCCACGGGCGCCGCCAGCAAGATCCGGCTTTCCGGCCCCTGATCGTCCAGTTCGGCTGCTACTAGCCAGGCCGCCTGGGAAAGAGGCTGAATCGAGGCAAAATAAGCGCCTCGTCCATTGCTTAAGAGAAAACGGTCATTCTCCCGCTTCTGGCCAATCCGATCAGGATAAGCCATGGCCAATACCGCCCCGCAGGCGCTGATATCCGCCTGTTCCGCCGCCGGAATGGCAAATTTTCTGCGCCAATAGCGGATTTCAGCCAGCACCCGCCGCTGGCCGGCCTCCATCTCGCCGGAATCCCTTCCTGCCCCTTCCTTTCCCTTAAAACGGCGGACTGCTTCCAGCCGCAGCCGCAGGTCGGCATCCGGCTGGCCGGTCCTGCCGAATACATCCCGGCCATTCAGGAGAGCCGCCAATTCACAGGCCAGACTCCCCAGCCCGTGAGGGATGGCAGTCAGAATCATATGCGCCAGCCGGGGATGCAGGCCGTGTTCGGCTATGCTCTGTCCGTGGGAAGTGATGGCTCCCTGGGCATCTAAAACTCCCAGCCGCCTCAATAACTGCCGGGCCTGGCTGAAGGCTCCGGCCGGCGGTGTATCCAGCCAGCGCAGAATTTCAGGCTCCGCTGCGCCCCAGGCCGCCAATTCCAAAGCCAGAGGCGCCAGATCGGCCTCCAGTATTTCCGGCTTGGCGCTGGACTCCAGGCGGGCATCCGCCTCCTTCGTCCACAGCCGGTAGCACACCCCCGGTCCCAATCGGCCGGCCCGGCCCCGCCGTTGGTCCGCCGCAGCCCGGGAAACTCCTATGGTCTCCAGCCGGGTCATGCCGGTCCGGGGTGAAAACCGGGGCACCCGCATCAGTCCGCTGTCGACCACCACCTGCACTCCTTCTACCGTCAAGCTGGTCTCGGCAATGGCCGTGGCCAGCACAACCTTTCTCTCACCGGCCGGACAGGGCAGTAAGGCCAGGTCCTGAGCCGCCGATGGGAGATTGCCGTACAGGGGCGCAAGCCGGACATCAGGGCCAAGCCCTATCTCCCGAAGCCGGGCCTGCACTCGTCTGATTTCCGCCTCTCCGGGCAAAAACACCAGCACATCGCCGCTGTGCCGGCTCAGCGCCTCAATCACTGTATGGGCCACTGCCGGTTCAATGCGTCCTTCTATCTTATCTTTGCAATAAATCGTCTCTGTCGGAAAACTCCGGCCCTGGCTCGCCAGAACGGCTGCGCCGCCCATGAGAGCCGCCACCGGTTGGGCGTCCAGGGTAGCCGACATCACCAACAGTCTGAGATCCGGCCTTAATACTTCCTGAGCCTGCAGACAAAGGGCCAGTCCCAGATCGGCCTGCAGGCTGCGCTCATGAAACTCATCAAAAATAACGATGCCTGTATCGGTCAGAGCCGGATCAGCCTGCAGCAGCCGGGTCAAAACCCCCTCGGTCACCACTTCAATCCGGGTACGGGAACTCACCCGGGTCTCTAATCTGACCCGGTAGCCCACAGTCTCGCCTACCGGCTCCCCCAGGCAAGCCGCCATGTACCGGGCCGCTGCCCGGGCCGCCAGACGCCGGGGCTCCAGCATCAGGATACGGCGTCCCGCCAGCCAGGGTGTCTCCAAGAGAGCCAAAGGAACACGGGTAGTCTTGCCGGCTCCGGGCGGTGCAGTCAATACAAGATTGGAGGCGGACGCCAGCGCTGTTTTTATAGACGGCAGTGTGGATTCGATTGGCAGGTTCACGGTCAAGTCACCTCATCGTCTTTTAAGCGGCCGGTCCGGAACTGCCGCCGGCAGCCAGCGGAGCTTGTCCGCCTGTATGATATTATACCGCAAGGGGAAAATTCCTGACTATAGAAAAAGTTTCGGCATTTTTAGCGGCAAAAAAATAAACCGCAGTACCTGCCTCCTGGCATTTACCGTGGCCTATGCATGCAGACTCAGAAAGTATCACTTTTCGGATTCCTACTATTTCAAAGCTCCCTCTGGTTATCCGAAAAGTGACTTACTTTCCTCTTAACCCCAAGATGCAAGCATCTTTTTATGTAACGGTAAAGAGCCCGCAATGATCTACGCTACAGCCTATACCGATCATTACATACCTATACGCAATCTTTCGACTACCCACAAGCATTACACAACCGGCACAAACCTTTGCTCGACTGCCGCGGATACCTGCCGAACCTGCTGCAATCTCCCGACTGCAACAGACCCTTCCTAAACGGTTTTCCGGAATAAACCTCTCCGGAACCCACGACAGTCTTAGCTCGACCGCCAGCCATCCCTTTCGACCACACGACAACAGTTGGGCTGCCGTACAGCCTTACAAGACAGATAACGATCTGCCCGCCGACTCACGCCGAACCCTTTCAGACCCGACGCCAATCTTTGGCCGAATGACACCGAGCCTTTCAACCCGATATCACTCTTGGCTCAACCATTACGAACCCCTTACACTATTTAGTATGGTAATTTAATAGCCGGCTATGCGCTGGTTCTTCTGGCAAAATCCGTGAACTCTGCCGGCAAAATAAACAAACGGCCTCTCCCGTATCGTGGAAAAGACCGCCTGTCAAGTGCTCTGCTGTTCAGAGCCCTTACGTAAAGAGCCCGCAATGATCTACGCTACAGCCCATGCCGATCATTACATACCTATACGCAAACTTTCGCCTACGCACAAGCATTACACAACCGACATGAACCTTTGCTCGACTGCCCAAGACCCCTAACGAACCTGCTGCAATCTCCCGACTGCAACAGACCCGTAATCATAAGCTTCCGGAAACTTCCGGCGCCCCTGACAGTCTTAGCTCGACCGCCACTCATCCCTTTTGACCACACGACAACAGTTGGGCTGCCGTACAGCCTTACAAGACAAATAACGATCTGCCCGCCGACTGACGCCGAACCCTTTCAGACCCAACGCCAATCTTTGGCCGAATGATACCGAGCCTCACGACCCGATACCACTCTTGGCTCAACCATTACAGACCCTTTACATAGTTAGTATTGCAATATTTTGCCGATCTATGCATAAAAAAGTCAATAGTTCTTATTCCCCGGGTTTCCGCCGAAAAAAGGCATGCACCGCCTCCGCCGCCGGCTGGGTCATGCCGGGGGCGGAGGCCAAATCTTCCACTGTGGCGGCTTTGATCTTAGCCAGGCTGCCGAAATGATCCCATAGGGCTTTGCGTCGCTTGGGACCGATGCCTTCCACATGGTCCAGCACCGAGACCATGTTCCGTTTGGACCGCAGCTTACGGTGATAGGTGATGGCGAAACGGTGGGCCTCGTCACGGATCCGCTGCACCAAATACAACGCCTGGGAGTGACGCGGCAGAATCAGAGGATCGCTGATGCCCTCCCGGAAAATATACTCAAATTCCTTGGCCAGCCCCACTACCGGCATGGTCAACCCTTGGCCCCGGATGATTTCCAGCGCCGAAGACAACTGGCCCTTGCCGCCGTCGATAATGACCAGCCCTGGCAGGACACCCTCCGTGTCCCGGAAACGGCGGCTCAGAACCTCCCGCATGGAACGGAAATCATCCGGCTTTCCTTCCACGGTTCGCAGTTTGTAGCGCCGGTATTCGTTCTTGCTGGGCAGACCCCCCTCAAATACCACCATGGAAGCCACAGTTTCAGCCCCCTGGATGTGGGAGATATCGTAGCACTCAATCCGCTCCGGCGCCGGTATGGACAGATACTCAGCCAGTTCGGTCACAGCCCCCTGAGTATGGGCGACTTCACTGGCCAGTCTGGCGGCCTGCTCCTCCAGCACAATAGCGGCATTGCCGGCCGCCATGTTCACGATGTCCTTCTTGGTGCCCCGTTTGGGAATCTCCAGGGCAACCCGGCCGCCTTTGAGCCCGGTCAGCCACTCCGCCAGGAGTTCCTGTTCCGCCAGTTCCAGGGGCAGCAGCACTTCCCGGGGGATGAAGCCTGCCTGGTTGTAATATTGCTGGATAAAGGCCGTCAGCAGAGCATCGTCCTCTTCGTGCTCGCTATTAGCCAGGAAAAAGTATTCCCGCCCGATGAGCTTGCCGCTGCGAATGGAAAAAACCTGGACGCAGCTGCCGAAGGCTGAGCGGGCCAGGCCGATGGCATCCTGATCGCCGGCGCCGGTGATCACATTTTGTTTCTCGGTTACCTGTTCAATGGCCATAAGTTGATCCCGCAGCTTAGCCGCCCGCTCAAATTCAAGGTTCCCGGAGGCAGTCTGCATCTGACGCCGCAGCTCTTTGACCACAGTGTCGCTGCGTCCCTCCAGCAAGAGACACACTGACTGAATCATTTCCCGGTAGGTTTTGCTGTCCACCTTGCCAGTACAGGGGGCCAGGCAGCGCCTGATATGAAACTGCAGACAAGGCCGGTTGGCATCCAGTTTCTTACAGCTGCGCAGGGGAAACAGTTTTTTGATCAGCCCCAGGGTTTCATGGACAGCGCCCACATTGGTATAGGGGCCAAAATAGCGGGAGCCGTCCTTAGCCACTTTGCGGGTGATGTACAGGCGGGGATAGTCCTCCCCCAGGGTGACTTTGATATAGGGGTAGGTTTTATCATCCCGCAGGCTGATATTGTACTTGGGCCGGTGCTGCTTGATCAGGTTGCATTCCAGGATCAGGGCTTCCAGCTCGGAGGCGGTAATGATATATTCCAGGTCAGCGATGCGGCTGACCATGGACAAAACTTTCGGGGAATGATTGCGGCTGGATTGAAAGTAGGAGCGGACCCGGTTTTTTAGGTTGACGGCCTTGCCTACATAGATGATTTTCCCCTGGCTGTTTTTCATCAGGTATACGCCTGGCTTGTCAGGCAGGTGAACCAGCTTTTCCGCCACAGGGACCGCGGTTTCGATCATGAAGGCACCCCTCCGGCGGCCTTGGTTTCAGTCGAGGCTGATTTGGTTTTGCGGTTTTTGGTCTTGCCGGTGGCTTGCGGCAGCAGAGGCCGCAAAAACTGCCCGGTATAGGAGTCCTCGCAGGCTGCGATTGCTTCCGGTGTGCCTTTGGCGATCACCGTGCCGCCCCGGTTGCCCCCTTCCGGCCCTAGGTCGATCACATAGTCAGCGGTTTTTATGACATCCAGGTTATGCTCGATGACCAGCACGGTATCGCCGGCGTCTACCAGCCGCTGCAAGACTTCCAGCAGGCGGTGGACATCGGCCATGTGCAGGCCGGTGGTGGGCTCATCCAGGATGTAGAGGGTTTTGCCGGTGGCCCGCCGGGCCAGTTCGGTAGCCAGCTTGACCCGCTGGGCCTCGCCCCCTGACAGAGTGGTGGCCGGCTGGCCCAGTTTCATGTAGCCCAGGCCCACATCCTGCAAAACCTGCAGTTTGCGGCTGAGTTTGGAGAAGTTGGCGAAGAATTCTACCGCCTCGTCCACCACCATATCCAGCACCTGGGCAACGCTTTTGCCTTTGTATTTCACTTCCAGTGTTTCCCGGTTATAGCGGGCCCCTTTGCAGACCTCGCAAGGCACGTATACGTCCGGCAGGAAATGCATTTCGATCTTGATGATGCCGTCGCCGCGGCAGGCTTCGCAGCGCCCGCCCTTGACGTTGAAGCTAAACCGGCCCGGCTTGTAACCGCGCATCTTGGCTTCCGGCGTCTGGCTGAACACTTCCCTGATCAGGTCAAACAGGCCGGTATAAGTGGCCGGATTGGAGCGGGGAGTGCGGCCGATAGGGGACTGGTCAATATCGATGATTTTATCGATGTGCTCCATGCCCCGGATCTGGTCGTGATCGCCGGGCCGTGCCTTGCTGCCGTTCAAACGGTGGGCGAGTCCCTTGTACAGGATCTCGTTGACCAGGGTGCTTTTGCCTGAACCGGATACGCCGGTGACGGCGGTAAACACGCCCAAAGGGAATTTCACATTCAGACCCTTCAGGTTATTCTCCCGGGCGCCCAGTACTTCCAGCCACTTGCCGTTGGGCTTGCGCCGGACCTGGGGCAGCGGTATCCGCAGTTTGCCGGACAGGTATTGGCCGGTGATGGATTCCGGCGTTGCCATGATATCCTCCAGGGTACCCTGAGCGATCAGGCGGCCGCCGCCAGCTCCGGCCACAGGACCGATATCGATAATATGATCGGCCATCCGCATGGTGTCTTCATCATGTTCTACCACCAGCAGGGTGTTGCCTACATCCCGCAGCTTTTTGAGAGTATCCAGCAGACGGTTGTTATCCCGCTGATGCAGGCCGATACTGGGCTCGTCCAGGATGTACAGCACTCCCACCAGGCCGGAGCCGATTTGGGTGGCCAGCCGGATCCGCTGAGCCTCTCCCCCTGACAGGGTACCGGCAGCCCGGTCCAATGTCAGGTAATCCAGTCCTACATTGATGAGAAAGCCCAGGCGGGCCCGGATTTCTTTTAAAATCTGATAGGCAATGGTCTGCTCCCGCTGGGTCAGTTCCAGGGAAGTGAAGAAGGCCTGACACTCGCTGACGGTGAGACAGGTAACCTGATAAATATTTTTGCCCCCCACCAGCACCGACAGGACTTCCGGCTTGAGCCGGGCTCCCCGGCAGGTGGGGCAGGGTTTGGAACTCATGTATTCTTCGATTTCATCCCGGCTCCAGTCGGAGCTGCTTTCCCGGTGGCGCCGGTTTAACAGGGGGATAACCCCTTCAAAGGTGCTGTGATAGGTTTTTTCCTCGCCGTACATGTTTTCATAGGTAAAGGTATACTTCCGGGTTTCATCCCCCCAGAGGATCAGATGCCGCATGTCCTCCGGCAGGCCGTTCCAGGCGTCATTCAGAGAATGACCGTGTTGAGCCACGAAAGCGTCCAGCTGGCACATAAACCAGGAATTCAAATTTTTCCCCAGAGGTTCAATCGCCCCGTCAATCAGGGCTTTGTTGCCGTCAGGGATCACCAGGGCCAGGTCCAGCTCCAGGTTATTGCCCAGGCCGGTGCAGTCCGGACAGGCGCCGTAGGGATTATTAAAGGAAAACATGCGGGGGGTGATCTCCGGCAGGCTGATGCCGCAATCCACGCAGGCAAAGTTCTGGCTGAACATCAGCTCTTTCGATTCTTCCCCTTCTTTGCCGCCGCCGGTTACGACACTGACAATCCCCTTACTCAAATTAAGAGCGGTTTCCAGTGAATCAGCCAGACGACGATTGATGCCTTCCCGGATCACAATCCGGTCCACCACTACTTCAATGGTGTGCTTTTTATTCTTTTCCAGCTGGATTTCTTCGCTCAGTTCACGGATGACGCCATCCACCCTTACCCGAACATAGCCGTCCTTGCGGGCTTCTTCCAGCAGCTTCACATGCTCGCCCTTCTTGCCCCGCACCAAAGGCGCCAGAATGGTCAGGCGGGCGCCTTCCCCCAAAGTAATGAGCTGGTCCACTATCTGCTCTACAGTCTGCTGGCTGATAGGCTTGCCGCACTGGGGGCAGTGGGGCCGGCCAGCCCGGGCAAACAACAGCCGCAGGTAGTCATAGATCTCAGTGACCGTACCCACGGTGGAACGGGGGTTGCGGCTGGTGGTTTTCTGGTCGATAGAAATGGCCGGGGACAGGCCCTCGATATAGTCTACATCCGGCTTGTCCATCTGGCCGAGAAACTGGCGGGCATAAGCTGACAGAGACTCCACATAGCGCCGCTGCCCTTCGGCATAGATGGTATCAAAGGCCAATGAGGATTTGCCGGAGCCGCTCAGGCCGGTAATGACCACCAATTGGTCCCGTGGTATCTCTATGTCAATATTTTTCAGGTTATGTTGTCTGGCGCCTTTAACGATAATCTTATCTTTCACGCTGCAATCCTCACTATCATTAAAAAATTATTATTTAATGAATCTTATTTATTATACCATAGAATATCTGATTCCTCCATGAATATCGAACAATTGTACGGGGTAATTTGCAGCCTTTTTTGCGCAGTGCAGTCAACCAGCCAATACCGGCGGCCTTGTCAATGAAAGTAAATATCAGAATATCAGACCGTTGGCCGCCGGGGACGAATAAACGGCAAACTGCCGGGACAAAAACAGCGCCTGCCAAACACTCTCTGGTCAGGCAGGCGTTCTTCCCACGGAGGAGACAGTTGCATTATAAACAAACTAGACCAGACCCAAAAAGTAAATTCTGCGCATGGATTAGTTGTAGCGGCCGTATTTGTCCACAGCATCAAAAAAAGCTTTCACGTTTTCGTGTCTGGCGTTCATAGGCAGGTTGCAGCCTGAGGAGTATATTAACCCTTCACCGTTTTTGAATGTACTGATTAATTTTTTGGCGTAGTCATCCAGCTCACCGGGCGAGGCAACAGTAAACAGCGCCGCCGGCACATCCCCCTTGATGGCGCAGTGGCCCTTCAAAATTTCATAGGCTTTAAATATGTCGGTAGCGCCGTCCAGTTCGAGGACAAACTTGGCCTTTGGCAGTTGAAGGAAAAATTCCAGGTTTTTTGTCCAGTCGGCGTCGCAGTGCAGGATCGGTACGATGTTTTTCTCCCCCAGCTTTTCGACCATGACTTTCATGTATGGGCCGACAAACCGGTCAAAGTGTCTTGCGGAGATAAACTGGCCGGCCCCGCGGACTGCGCCGACAAATACCCGGTTGCTGCCGGTCAGCCTGGCGGCCGCTTCGCAGCCTGCAATAACCGCGTCGTTTACAATCCACAGCAGTTCTTCCAGTTGATCCCCTATTTGGAACATATCCTTGTAGAACTTATCCATCGAACGCATCATGGAAAAACCGTCAAAGGGAATGACACCCATGATGGCGCCCCAAGTCAGGCTCTGACCACGCCGAAGGGTATGGTCGATCTCATCCTGCCGCAGCCTGGCCATTTCTTTCTGGGCAGCCGCTATTTCCTCCCGGCTGACTTGGTGGACCCGCTCCAGAAAGGTCAGCCGGTATTCCATGAACCCTTTCTCTTTGACCAGGGCATAATCCTCACGCAACATGGCTTCAAACTCCACAATTTGATACTGGGCGTTGTCGCCCAGCTCCCTGCCCGGCATTTTCAGCCGTCCGGGCCCGCATTTTTGACCGACCGGCGCATAGCGGCCGTGCAGCATATACGCGTTGCTGTCCCAAACAGGGAAGGCCTGCCAAACCTTCTCCGTAGCCGCCATCGCCTTTTCCCAGTCCCACATATACTCTTTATTGGTAATACCGGCAAACTGTCCGGCGTATTGTTCGATAATCGGCGCGCAAACAACCCGGTCTACCGGCTGAAGATTGACGGCAGCAACAAGCCTCGCTTCTGCTGTCATGGTGTCTTTCGTTACTTCTCCCATATTATTGCCTCCTGTTATATGTAATAGATTTATTATTTACACGTCCACTTCCAATGCTGTATTTACCTATTCCGGTACATTGCTGAGCTTGCTCCTAAAAATGAAGCCTTTTTTCCGCGAGCAGCAGGAAATCTCAATATTTTGCCTAAATATTCTGCATATATTGTGTAATTTGTAGATTAGCAGTCAGACCTATGTATACACAGGTACGTCTTTGTATATACCGGAGCGAAAAGAGGTGAAACAATTGACCGGAATATCAGGAAAAAAACCTCCTTTCCCAATGAATAAAGAAGCTTTGTCCCAAATTTTTGACAAGTTCCCGGATCCGATTTTTGTCACCGACAGGCAGGGAAACGTCCTGCTGTCCAACTCCACTGCGGCAATGACTATCGGCATGTCATTAGACCAATTCTTAAAGTCCAATATAAACGATATGATCCAAAAAAGTTATTATAATAAATCCTATGCCATGGAAGCAGTAGAAAAAAAATGCGTTGTCAGCGGCCTGCTCACAACCAAATTGAATTTCACAATGATGTCGGTCAGCACCCCAGTGCTTGACGAAAACGGCGATGTCAGCCTGGTTTTGACGACAGGCAGACCAAAAGATTTATTGAAAACCTGTTCCAGCCAGGAAGAAAAGGAGATAATAAACCGGCGTAAGCGGGAAATAGACTACCTGCGCAACTATGTGCTGGAAAGTACAACGGTTGTCGCAGAAAGCCCGGCAATGCGCCAATTGCTGCTTTTAGCGCACCGGGTTGCCCAGGCTGACAGTACTGTTCTGTTATATGGAGAATCAGGGGTAGGCAAAGAGGTTTTGGCCAAATATATCCACCGCCATAGTAAAAGAGCGCAAGACGCATTCATCGCGGTGAATTGCGCATCCTTTCCGGAAAGTCTGGTGGAATCCGAGTTATTTGGCTACGAAAAAGGCGCGTTTACCGGAGCTGATATCAACGGTAAAGTCGGTCTGTTCGAGGCTGCCCACCAGGGCACCTTGTTCCTGGACGAAATTGCGGAACTTCCGCTGGCGCCGCAATCGAAACTGCTCCGGGTTCTGGAAACCAATGGAATCCGCAGGGTGGGAAGCAATGCTGACAGAAAGATCGATTTCAGATTAATTGCCGCGACCAACAGAGACTTGCTCCAGATGACCGAGCAGGGCTTGTTCCGCAAAGATCTTTACTACCGCTTGCATGTTATTCCCATTCGCATTCCGCCGCTAAAGGAAAGACCGGAAGATATTGAAGCGCTGGCGATGAAATTTCTGGCCGATTTCAATAAACAGTATGATTCCAATATTAAACTGAACCCGGATACACTGGATGCCTTTAAAAAGCATAATTGGCCGGGAAATGTGAGAGAACTCCGCAATTTGATCGAAAGAACGGTGATTTGCAGTTTGCCAGACTACCCCGCGGAGCTCCTTGCTTTAGCGGCGCCTATCGCATCCAGGCGTCCTGGCCAGAATGATTGTTTGAACTTAATGGGATGGAGCGGCACTCTAAAAGAAGTCGTAGGTAAGTTTGAGGAACAATACATTAATCAGGTCCTGGAGGAATGCAACGGACGGATCGGAGAAACGGCCAAAAGGCTGGGCATCTACCGCACAGTGCTTTACCGGAAACGCAAGGCGTTTGAACAAAGAAACAGTGAATGACTCGTTTCAGCTATGCTGAAACATGGAGAAACTCGCCCCGACAATGCAGACGGAGCTTTTTCAACGGTCTTCTAGGCGTTAAGCGAGGTGTCCTTACCGGCGCTCGCTTTCGGCATGGTCGTGAAAATCAGCAGGATAATGCCAACCAGACAAATAGCGGCATTCAGCTGAAAGGCAGGAGTATAACTTTGGAACATATCGAACAGTATGCCGCCGACCATGCCGGAGGCCGAGACAACAACGGCTGAAACCGCTTGCAATGTCCCGTTGATTTTTGGGAAAGCCGCCGGGCCAAAGAAATGGCCGAGCATGGTGTTTTGCGCCACAAACGACCAGCCAAAGCCGGCGCCGTAGCAAATGGCCGCGATATAGGCCGCGATCAACATGTTTGGGCTGACCTGAACGGCAAGATAGGATCCCATGAAGTAGCAGCAAATCCCCAGCATCATGACATAGCGGGCTGCCATTTTGTCCATTAGCCAGCCTGCGGCCAGCCGTCCGGCAATACCGCCCATGGTAAACAGGCCCATGGCAAAGGCTGCATCGGCAGGAATAATACCGGCCCCTCTCAGATGCATAATCCAATGGGCGGTAAAGAAGAAAAACGGCCATTGACTGGCGGCCGCCGCCAGCACAGCCAGCCAGTATGTATAGTTTTTATATACTTCCGCCGGCGTCCAGGCATAGTCGGTAACTAAAGCATTAACCCGGGAAACCGCTTTGGCCGCTGCATCCGGTTCTTTTCCGTCGGGGATTTGTCCTAAGTCCAGCGGATGCTCTTTTACGAACAGGAATGCAAACACTCCGCTGATAACAGCGATACCGGCAACAACCATCCAAGCCAGACGCCAATTGCCGCCAGTGGATGAAATCAGCGCATTCATTGCCGGTGCGCCGATAAATCCGGCGAAGCCTGAAGCCGTCATGGCTGCAGCCATCGCTCTGCCCCGAAACTGGACAAACCAGCGCGTAATCGCTGTTGACAGAGCGACAATCGTGCTCATGCCGATACCGGACCCAACCAGGATGCCGAAGCCGACTAGATAGTGCCAGGGTTGAGATGCCACCTGCGAGAGCCATAAGGTAGCGATAACCAAGACCGCCGATCCCAGCATGAAGGTCTTTCTAACCCCCCACCAGGTGATTGTCATACCAACCAGAATGGCCGACAGACCGACACAAAGATTCAGCAGCGAAAAGCCTAATCCGAAAGTCGCCCGGTCCATGGGGATTTCTTTCAGCATGAAGGAGTTAATCACCGTGCCGCCATAGAGCGGGAATCCCATATTCAATAAATATAATGTCCATAAGACCCCTACCAGCTTCCAGCCGTAGAACTTTTGTCCATTACCCATTGAATCAGCCTCCTAACTCCATTTTCACAGGGGAATTTCTTTACATATGTTGCAAGATACGTGCCAACATTCTGCAATTGCGTTAATGCTACACTCATTCTCGGCGTTTATAGCCCATTACTCACAATCGATTTTTAATCTAAGGTACTGATAAGATGACATCCTAATCCCCTAATAAAAAGTGATTGTACCGTTTCCGGTACAATCACTGAGAAAGAGTTCTGAATAATGATCCGAGTTATTGTTGATAACTCCCCTAATTAATTTCGAATATGCTTTCCTTTCAGATCCATCTCCAGGCCTAAAAGAGGGTGTACCTGCTATGGTACACCCTCTCCCCTATTTTGAGTGTTTTTCGTTAGCGTTCTTTGCCACTGCTCCGTTTGGCTTTATCTCCCCCGCTTTTCTTGCGAGTTGCCGGGGATTTTTTATCGCCTGCCGTCAGCTTGAATTTCTCCCGCAGTTCGATGATCATATCCCGCAGTTCGGCGGCCCGCTCAAAGGCCAGTTCTTTGGATGCCCGGCGCATTTCCTGTTCCAGGCTGGCCACTAGGTCCGAGGCGTCGGCATGGGTCATGCCGTCCAGGCGGTCGGTGCGGTAAAGGGCGGGAGATTCGGCGACACGGGTGGTTTCGATCAGTTCTTTGACCCGTTTGTGGATGGTCTGTGGGGTGATGCCGTGCTGTTTGTTGTATTCCTGCTGGATAGCGCGGCGGCGGTCGGTTTCGTCAATGGCCCGGCGCATGGAATCGGTGATGGTATCAGCGTACATGATGACTCTGCCTGAGGCATTGCGAGCCGCCCGGCCGATGGTCTGGATCAGGGAGGTTTCAGAACGCAGAAAGCCTTCCTTATCGGCGTCCAGGATGGCCACCAGGGAGACTTCCGGCAGATCCAGGCCTTCCCGCAGCAGGTTGATTCCGACCAGCACGTCGAACACTCCTGCCCGCAGGTCCCGAAGGATCTCCACCCGCTCAATAGTCACGATCTCAGAGTGCAGGTAACGGACCTTGATGCCCATTTCCTTGAAATATTCGGTCAGGTCTTCGGCCATTTTCTTAGTGAGGGTGGTAACCAGGACCCTCTCCTGATTGGCTGCTCTGAGTTTAATTTCGCCTAACAGGTCATCCATCTGGCCTTTGATAGGCCGGACTTCAATTTCCGGGTCCACCAGGCCGGTGGGGCGGATGACCTGTTCAGCCACCTGGGTGCTGGCCTTCATTTCGTATGCCGACGGCGTGGCCGAGACATAGACGATCTGATTGATCCGCTCCACAAACTCGTCAAAGGTCAGAGGCCGGTTGTCAAAAGCCGACGGCAGGCGAAAACCGTGTTCCACCAGGCTCTCCTTGCGGGAACGGTCGCCAGCGTACATTCCCCGAAGCTGAGGCAGGGTCACATGGGATTCGTCAACCACGATCAAAAAATCATCGGGAAAATAGTCTACCAGTGTATACGGCGACTCGCCGGGCTTGCGTCCGGTCAAGTGGCGGGAGTAGTTCTCGATGCCGCTGCAGTAACCCATTTCATTCATCATTTCCAGGTCGTAGCGGGTGCGCTGCTCCAAGCGCTGGGCTTCTAACAGTTTGTTATTGGCCCGCAGCCAGGCCAGGCGCTCGGTGAGTTCGACTTCGACATCGGCCATGGCCCGCTCCAGGTTTTCCCGGGAGGTGACATAGTGGGAGGCCGGATAAATGGCGGCGTGCTTACGTTCGCACAGTATCTCGCCGGTTAGGGTGTCGATCTCCATGATGCGCTCGATTTCATCGCCGAACATTTCCACCCGGACCGCCCGTTCTCCGTAGCCGGCCGGGAAGATCTCGACGACTTCACCCTTCACCCGGAATTTACCCCGGGTAAAGTTCACATCATTGCGTTCATATTGAATATCCACCAGCTTGCGCAGGATCTCGTCCCGGTCCTTGATCTGGCCCTGACGCAGGGACAAGACCAGATTATAGTAGTCTTCCGGCGAGCCCAGGCCGTAGATGCAGGACACGCTGGCCACGATGATGGTGTCCCGCCGTTCAAACAGGGAACTGGTGGCCGAATGGCGCAGTTTGTCGATTTCATCGTTGATAGAGGCGTCTTTTTCAATATAGGTATCGGTATGGGCAATATAGGCCTCAGGCTGGTAGTAGTCGTAATAACTGACAAAGTATTCCACGGCGTTGTTGGGAAAAAACTCTTTGAACTCGCTGGCTAATTGAGCCGCCAGGGTTTTATTGTGGGCGATTACCAGAGTTGGCTTCTGCACCGCCTCAATAACTTTGGCGATAGTAAAGGTCTTGCCGGTGCCGGTGGCGCCCAGAAGCGCCTGAGCCCATTCCCCCGCCCTGATCCCGGCTGCCAGTTTTTCCACCGCCCGGGGCTGATCGCCGGTAGCTTCAAACGGAGCCTCCACCTTAAATGGAACACCGCCTTCATGGTACAGTGTCTGGAGTTTTGGAACCATTGCCACGTATATCACCTCATTGTCTTCCTGTCCGGAATTCTATAGTACCCGGTGAATCCTCCTGTCCTCTGGCGACATTCCTCTTTGACAAGAGGGCATAAGGGGAGGAAGTGCTTCTTACCGGCGAAACAGGCGCTTCAGCCAGTGAAACAACCCAAAAGATCCCTGGACCACTTCTATATAGTTTTCCTCATGGCCAAAGGGGGCCAGGATAATTCCCAGGCGGCGCTCGCCGGCGAACCTGGCCCGCTGCCGCAGCAGCGCTTCGCCCCGGCGCCATTCCAGGGTAAAATCAAGGGTGGACCAGGCAATGGCGTTTTCCAGATCATAAGGACCCTGCAGCGGAATTTCGCCAAACCGCAGCAAAATATCCCCCGGCTGCAGTCCCATGCGCCGGGCAACGCTGCCTTCCACCGTATCCAGTACCGTCAGTCCGCCTCCCTGTTGGACAAAACGCGGCCTTCCCTGAAGTTCCTGTCGGTTGTCCAGGCGAATGAGGGCCTCGTGGCCCAGAGGGGACAACAGGGCCGCCACTAGTTGCAACCAGGAGTAGCGGACAGACAAAAGGGAAACCGCCAATAAAGTCGCGCTGTAGAAAAACAGATGCAGCGCCGACCGTCGCCGCCTGATCCCCGGCATGCTGGACACCGCCATATCACTGTAGCCCAGAGCCGCTACCACCGGTGCCAGCTTGTGGAACCATGCCGTGTCGGGAGGCAGCTGTTCTCCTACCGGCAGCAGCGGCCACCAGTCAGGGGTAGCAATGACGCCGGTCATGGCCATGATATCCGGGACCGGAACCGCATAGGCATAGGCCAGGATGATGGGTAACGGCCAAAAATTCTGCAGGGTAAAGGCGCCGACGATACGACCTTCATGGCGCAGGATAACCGGTACGGCGCTGTAGCGAGTGCTGATGGCGATCAGGATGCTTTCGGTAATATGCAAAATAGCCACTAAAGCCAATACCTGCGGTACATTGACCTCCGGCCAGCCAAACAACACGTTGGAAAGGGCCACCAATCCACCGGCATAGGCAAAACAAAGAAACCGTATGTGAATCAGCATCAGACCAATGGCCAGGGGCCAAATATAGTTAAACCCCAGCTGATTAATGGTAACCCCGACAAAAATCAGGATCAAACTGCCGATCAGGCCACCCACCGTGCCATAAGCCGCCGCCAGCAGCGTCTGCCGCCACCAGGGCCTTCCGATCACTCCGAACATATACAGCTGATTTTGCTGCATGCGGTAATACTGGGAAGCCACAAGCATTACCATCAGCCAGAACATCGGCTGCAGCCATAACACAACCACTCCCAGCAAAATCGACAGGAAAATATCGTAAAACGGAAACATTGCGTCACCTCGTGCGTTTATCCTTTCGCAAGCGAATTGTATATCATCTATATTATCCTACCATAGACAGAGAAAAAATCCTAGAAGACCGTTGAAAAAGGCCCTGTTTCGAGACTATAGATGAGTTTTTGCAACAATGCCGGATATAATGCAAAAGCGGCGGTATGCCGCCGCTTCCACATCATTATGACACAAGATATTTTATCATTTTCCGCTGAGTTTACTTTTTAAGACCTCCACTGCCTTCTCCATCTGAGGATCTTTAACGTCCGGCGCGGGCTCCTGCCATTCGAGCGCAATGTCCGGTTCAATGCCGGTGCCGTGAATGGAGCGGCCGTTGGGGGTATAGTATTTGGCAATGGTCAGCTTGACAGCCGTACTGGAATCCAGGCGCATGATGGTCTGGACCGATCCTTTGCCATAGGTCTTTGTGCCGATCAGAGTGCCGGCTCCTGTGTCCTGGACCGCTCCGGCCACAATTTCCGAGGCGCTGGCGCTGCCGCCGTTGACCAAGACGGCCAGAGGATATTTCACTGTCTCCAGGTCAGAGGAATGAGTTTCTTTTTGTCCGTCACGGGTAATAACCGACACTACCGGTCCTTTGGGCACTATCAGACCGGAAACTTTGACGCTTTGGTCCAAAAGCCCCCCCGGATTGTCCCTGAGGTCCAGAATCATGGCTTTCATGCCTTTCTTCTCCAGGTCCCGATATTGAGAAATAAAGTCCGGTGAGGTGTTTTCATTGAACATGGAGATGCGGATATAGCCGATATCGTCCGGCAGCATTTTGGAAGCCACTGTTTTGATCTGGATATTGGAACGGGTCAGAACATAATCTTTCACTTCCTGCGCCGGCAGGCGGCGAATGCTCAGGACTACGTTTGTGCCTTCCGGGCCGCGGATCTTGCTGACCGCCTCATCCAGCTGCAGGTCTTTGGTATCTTTGCCGTCGATCTGGATGATCTGATCGCCGCTTTTAATGCCGGCTTTATCGCCGGGAGTTCCCTCAATGGGAGAGACCACCGTTAAAATTTTGTCTTTGACGCCGACGACAATGCCTACGCCGCCAAAAGAGCCTTCAGTCTCAACCATAAACTCTTTGAACATCTTGGCGTCCAGATAGATGGAATGGGGGTCTTCCAGGGACTGGACCATGCCTTTAATGGCCCCGCTGACCAACTTCTCCACCGGCACTTCTTCAATATAACGAGCCTGGATGACATTGACCGCCCGGATCAATCGCAGCATATTGGCTGCATCCAGCGACCCCGACTGGAACAGGAATAAGAAAGCGCCGGACGTTAGAAGAAAAGTAATCAGCACTAACGCGACAGCGCCCAAAAAAAGTTTACGCCGGTTAGACAAGATATATACACCACCTATTATGTATTCGGCATATCTGCCGACTCATATAAAGCAAATCATACAATTTATAGTATGCACTAATTTTTGCCGCTATGCAAGCAGAATGCAAAAAGGGCCGTCAAGGTGGATTTTGCGGAATATCGCTTGTCAGCGCGGCCATAACCTTCCCGTGGCCTGCACTGCCTGACCGCTGCTTATAACCAGAGCCTGCCGCTGAAGTCCCGTGCCGGGATTTCAGCGGCAGGCTCTTCCGACTGTTGCCGCTAATGCCGTGAATCTGAGCTGCGTATCTTTTCCAGAATTTCTCTCGCATCTTCCGATCTTAAATAACGATACGTTACAGCCGGAACCAGAGATCGTATGACCTCCCAGTCATCCTGCCGGATTCTGTCCCGCACTTTGGAGGCGCTGACAATCTCGCCCTGTATTTGGGTCCGCTCGAGCACCCTTACTTCAATGCCATGAGCGGGCAGGATGTCCAGCATGGCCGTATTGTAGGCGTTTGTGACGGGGCAATATGGTTCCCGGCCGATGTAGCGGGCCCGAATCCCCAGATTAGGCGCAATTTTTCCGGCAAACAGATTGATATCCAGCCGGGTTTGAGCCACCACTTTATCTTCCTCATGGGTAAAATAGGTGGGAAAGGTAGCGGCGGAAATGATGTATTTGCCGCCGGGCACAACCGCCACATTCGCCAGGTGGGCTACCCCTTCCCGTACCAGCCTGAAGCGTACGTCAAACGGGAACAGTGACCGGTCTTCGCTGACCACGAATACAATCACCGCGGCGTTTTCTCCGGCTGCTTTCTCGATCAGCGCCAAGTGGCCCAGGGTAAAAGGATTGCAGTTTACGACCACCGCAGCGCGAGGCCCTTGGATATGGGCTATGTGGGCCGCCTTTTGGGCAATTTCGGCGCAATAGGCGCCGACAGACCCCAGTCCTGTTTCCAGCAAAGCTGCATAGGGTTCAGCCCGGCAGATTTCCACAAAGCCCAGATTGCCGAATAAATGCGCTTTAGCCGGCTTTGTGAAAATAAAATAATGCATCCGGCCCCGCCGGGCTTGCTCCTGCATCAGTTCCGAGACGATAGTCGCAGTGAATCCCGCGCCCTGAACGGATTCGTCGACGGCAATATTGCGCAGGATTTCCCCCTTGAAAGAACCGGTGCCTGCCAGGTTTCCGTGCAGCCGCAGATTGATTGTATATTCAACGTCCTCATCATAAGACAGCCCAAACCGGGCCAGGAACGTGCGCACTGCGGCAACCTGCCCGGCATTCTTCAGGTCCACTCTCTCAATTTCACAGCTGCCGAACATAGTTTCACCCTTTTCCCGTTGCTGTCTGCGAACAACTATAAAACCGGCCGCCGGATGACATCAATCACCGTTCCGTCCCGGTATTCCACGACGCCGACAATTTCATCGCTCAGCTTGATCGGCGCCGGTGCGCCGCCCATTTCATAACCGATCTTCTTGAGATCGTGAATGGACATCAGCGGCAGTCCCGCATGCTTTAAATTTTCCAGCAGATCGGCCCGTTTGGGATTGACGGCCACGCCCCGTTCGGTTACGATCACATCCACCGAGTCTCCCGGCGTTACAATGGTCTGCACATTGTCAATCACCATGGGCAAACGACCGCGCAGCAGAGGCGCAACCACGATGGTGCAGTTGGCGCCGGCCGAAGCATCCGAGTGTCCGCCGGAAGCGCCCATGATCACCCCGTTGGAGTCGGTAATGACATTGACATTGAAATTCACGTCCACTTCCGTTGCGGCCAGAATGACAAAATCCAGCTGATTGGCGATACTGCCGCGGTTATGGGGATTGGCGTAAAAGCTGCAGCTCATCTCATGGTGGCTGGGGTTGTCCCGCAGCGACTCGATGGCCCGGATATCAAAGTCCTGAACATCAAACATGTTTTTGACCAGGCCCTCTTCCAGCAGCTCCACAAAGGGCGCCAGGATGCCGCCGATGGCAAAATCAGCCTTAATATTCTGCTTAATCATTTTTTCCCGCAGAAACCGCCCTGCCGCGGCCGAAGCGGCGCCGGCCCCCAGCTGCATGCCGAAGCCCGACTTGAAGTAGCCGGAGTATTCCATCACCCTGGCCGCCATATCAGCGATGAGCAATTCCCGGGGATTGCTCGTATAGCGCAGCGAGCCGGAGGCGATTCCCTTGGGATCACCGATGCAGTCGACCTGGACGATATAATCCACCTGAGTCATGGGAATACTGACAGGAGCCAGCATCCCTTCCACCAGATTGTCGGTAATGGCCACCACCGTGTCCGCGTAGGCGGCATCCACCATGGCGTAGCCCATGGAACCGCAGGCGGCAGGCCCCTGTACGCCGTTGATGTTGCCGTACCGGTCACAGGCCGGGGCAGCGATAAAGGCTACGTCAATATGCAGCTCACCGGCTTCGATAGCCCTGGCTCTGCCGCCGTGAGAACGGATAATCGTCGGTTTGCCCGGCGTCTGCATGGTGAGATATTTACCGAGTTTCCCCCGGGCGCCGCTGGTTTCCACGGCGGTAATCACGCCCTGTTCAATAAAGGGAATGATCTTGTCGTTATTATCCAAAAAAGAGCTGGGCGCCAGGGTCAGACCTTTAATCCCCCGGCGTGCGATCGCTTCCACCATCATATTGATGACATAATCTCCGTTGCGCAGTGAATGGTGGAAAGAAATTGTCATGCCGTCTTTCAGCCCGGACGCTTCGATGGCTTCCTCCAGGGATGCCAGAACTTTCTGCCGGCCGGGAGCAAAGGCGGCCAGCTTCTTGCCCGCCATGCGGCCGTCCGGCTGGGTGGCGAAGGGCCCCCTATAAGGTTTTACCGTATGATATCCGGGAATGCTTGCCGGAATGTCTCTGCCTGCTGCGTTAATCACAATGCTTCCTCCTTCCGGTATGCTCCGACTGCCGCTGCATATGCCAATACGCGCTCGGCCCGGGTGATCATCGGCGCATCAATCATTTTTCCGTTCAAGGAGATTACGCCGGACTTCCGCTCCAGGGCTTCACGATAAGCCGCCAGCACTTTCTGAGCATACTCAATTTCTTTGTCCGTAGGCGTATATACCTGATAAACCAGGTTGATCTGGCGCGGATTGACCACCGACTTGCCGTCAAATCCCAGTTCTTTGATCAGTTTCACTTCTTCAATAAACGTCTCTTCATCACGGATATCGGAAAATACCGAATCGATGACGTCGACGCCGGCCTCACGGGCCGCAAACACCAGCATGCTGCGGGCAGTAAACAGTTCCCGGCCGCCTTTGGTTTTTGTCGTTTTCAGGGAGGTGACAAAATCTTCGCCCCCAATGGCCAGAGCCATCATCCGGGGACTGGCAGTGGCCATTTCATAAGCATTACGCAATCCCTTAGGCGACTCGACAGCCGTCATCATCTGGATAGACCCGGCTGCAAAACCGTGTTTTTCTTCCGCTTCACTGATAATCTCATCAATCAATTTGATTTCATCCGCCGTTTCCCCCTTCGGCAGACGAATGAAATCCGGCTTGGAAGCCAGCACACATTCTAAATCATCCCGGCCCCATGGGGTACTGATGTGATTGATCCGGACGCCCACTTCGCAGGGATACTTAAAATGTTTTAACGCGCTGGCCACAAGGTGTCGCGCGGCATCCTTCTCCGGAATGGAAACAGCGTCTTCCAGATCAAAAATAATGCTGTCGGCGCCGTAAATGCCGGCATTCTGCAGCATGGCAGGATTATTCCCCGGCGCAAACATCATCGCCCGGCGTAACTTTTCTTTTCCCACGATCTCTTCCTCCTTAGCTCAAGGCCCGCATCACTGCGGTTCTGATCCGGGCTTCGATGGTATAATCCAGTGCGCCCTTTTCATTGGCGTGAACAACCGCATCCTGCACTCCGTAGGATGCCAGTGTCTTGATAATGAGATTTTTGATATGCTCTCCGTACTGCTGCATCGTAGGGCTAATCAGTTCCACTGTGATGCCTGCTCCCGGATCCGCTGGCGCCAGCATGATCAAAATATCGGTTGATTCTACCGTGCCGGCTTGCGCTGATTTCAACAGCCTGCTCATAAATAACTCCCTCCCCGCTTCGGATAAACTATCGATAGTCGAACGAACTCTGCTATTGCAGCGACTATAACAATTATAGATACTATTCAGAAATAAAAGTAATAGTTTTCTGCGATCGGCATCAATCAAAAATTTAAATAATCAAAACAAGGAAAATCGGGATGATATTCCGAACCGATACCTTTTGAAGCTAAATAATGTTTACCATCCAAAATATTTTAGGAGGACCTCACGTGGACGATCGGGACTGGCGTATTTTACAAGTTCTGTTTGAACAAAAAAACATCACTAAAACAGCGCAGGCCTTGTTTATTTCCCAACCGGCGCTAACGGCGCGCCTGCGGCAAATAGAAGCGGAATTCGGGGTCAAAATCGCCTACCGTACGAGCAAGGGCGTCCAGTTTACTCCCCAGGGAGAATATTTGGCGAAGTGTGCGGCGCAAACCCTTTTCAACCTCCGCCAAATTAAGGAGCAAGTCATGAATTTGGAGAACAAGGTCGCCGGCACCTTACGGCTGGGAGCATCCAGCTATTTCACAATGTTCATGCTCCCCCCTCTCCTTAAACTCTTCCAGCGGCAATATCCGGATGTTGAGTTCAAGGTAACCACTACCTGGAGTAAAGATATCCACACCCTTGTATATAATCAGGAGGTTCACGTAGGCTTCGTAAGTTCGGATTATGACTGGCAGGGCCAGAAGCTCCTGCTGTTTGAAGAACCGATCTGCATCGCCTCGATGAACAAAATCGACGTCAGAAACCTCCCGAATCTGCCCCGCATTAACTATCAGACTGATGCTCTCATTAAAAACCTCATCGATAAATGGTGGCGGGAACGCTTCTCGCAGCCTCCGACCATCAACATGGAAGTCGACAGGCTGGTCACCTGCAAGGAAATGGTTAAAAACGGGCTAGGCTATGGGATCATGCCTCATCTGATATTAAACGGCATAGAAAACCTGCACAAAATTTATCTGACGGATAAACAGGGAAAATCCGTTCAGCGTAAAACCTGGATGATTTATCATCAGGAATTTCTGGAGATGAATTTGTTTAAAGTATTTGTAAATTTCGTCAAAAAAATGAATTTTACTGATATTTTGCAAATCGTGTGCCTTACGTTTGTTATACAGTGAAACCCTTGCATTTCCGGCGGAGAGGCAGGGGTTTCGGCACAATATAGTTAAATTTGATAGCCGGCGATCAATAGTTTGAATTTTACATGGACCCTTGACACATTTTATACTTATAATTACGCGAACTGCAGGGTTGGGTATAATGGCTGCGTCCGCGATATGCGATCCGGATCAAATTGTTTGAAAATTTAATATTCACTAAATTACCGTTTTCATTCAAATCTTCCATCTTAAAAATCAAGGAGGAATTTCAATGCCAACCTTAGCGATTCTGGGTTTTACAATGATTGTCGTATTTATGTACCTGATTATGTCCAAGCGCATGTCAGCCATGACTGCCTTAATGCTGATCCCCATACTCTTTGCCCTTTTTATAACGGGATTTGACGCCAAGCTTGGCAAGATGATGTGGGACGGGGTGAAACAAGTGGCTCCCACCGGAATTATGATCTGTTTTGCCATACTGTATTTCGGGGTGATGATCGACGCCGGCCTGTTTGACCCTCTTATCAAGAGAATCCTGCAGGCTGTGAAGGGCGATCCGGTAAAAGTCTCCGTAGGGACAGCGCTGCTGGCCATGTTTGTCTCCCTGGACGGCGACGGTTCTACCACTTACATGGTAACCTGTTCGGCCATGCTGGCCGTACACCGGCGGCTGGGCCTCCGCCCGCTTATTCTGCCTGCCATTGTGCTGATGATGAACAGCGTCATGAACATCATCCCCTGGGGCGGACCGACCGGACGGGTATTGGCAGCAATGAGGCTGGAAGCCGGGGATGTCTTTACGCCGCTGGTTCCGGGAATGTTCTTCGGCGCTCTCTGGGTCATCTTTATGGCCTATCGCTGGGGCCTGCAAGAAAGAAAACGCCTTGGCGTAAACACCGGTACGGTTTCTGAGACGGCTACCCCCGTTTCGGTGTCCGTCGATCCGGAAGCGGAGCAATTAAAACGGCCGCGGATGTTTTGGGTGAATCTTGCCTTAACCGTACTGCTCATAGTATGCCTGATCATGGAAGTACTGCCGCTGGGCATCCTGTTTATGCTTGGCACAGGCATCGCCTTAATGCTCAATTATCCCAGCCTGAAAGACCAGACGGCGCGGCTGGCAGCCAATGGCGCCAATGCTATTCCGGTGGTGGCGATGATCTTTGCCGCCGGCATTTTCATGGGGATCATGTCCGGCACCAAAATGGTCGAGGCCATGGCCCAGTCGCTGATTGGGGCTATTCCGCCTTCCATGGGCCCGCATTTTAGTTTAATTTCCGCTTTGCTCAGCCTGCCGGGCACTTTCTTTCTCACCAATGACGCCTACTATTTCGGCGTTCTGCCGGTTCTAGCGCAGGCTGCCGCCACTTACGGCATCAGCGCCGCGGAAATGGGGCGCGCCGCCCTTATCGGGCAGGGCGCTCACATGCTGAGCCCGCTGGTGCCTGCCACCTATCTGCTGGTAGGCTTGAATAAAGTCGAATTCGGCGACTTGCAAAAATTTGCTTTGCTTCCTGTTATCGGGATCTCTATCGTTTGGCTGATTACTGCAGTGGCGCTTGGCCACATTCAGCTCTAAGCCACTCCACATCCCCGTCTTGACGGCAATCAATGCGGCAGAAACCCCGAGGGTTCCTGCCGCATTGCCATTTTCACAAAACTCAGGGGTCAGTTGCTTCATCCTTTTTGCAACTGACCCTTTTTCCTTTTCCTGTATTTTATTACGGCAAATAATCTATCGGGCTGACCGGCGAACCGCTCTTACGCACTTCAAAATGCAGATGCGGCCCGGTGGAATTTCCGGTGCTTCCTACTTTGGAAACAACCGATCCCTTTTGCACGATCTGGCCTTCACTGACCACCAGCTGGGAGTTGTGGGCATAGAGAGTAGATAGTCCGCCGCCGTGATTAATGATGACCGTCTTACCATAGCCACCCATCCAGTCGGCGTAAATCACGATACCGCTGTCTACGGCTATCACTGGCGTACCGTAGCCAACGCCGATGTCAATACCGGTATGCAGGCGGCGGGTACCAAAAATAGGATGGGTCCGCCAGCCAAAAGGCGAGGTGATCGGCCCTACTGCCGGCCACAACATGCTTCCGCTGGACTGAATGTCAGCCGACTGACCATCTGACTGGACCCGGCGGATCAGGGATTCAATTTCCCGGGAAGTCTCCAGCAGCTCCAGATAAGCCCGCTCGGAAACTTCCTTCTCGTTGACCGCCGCGTTCAGTACAACCTGATGTTCATCCCGCCGCATCTGAATGACGGATTTTTTTTCGGAAGCTTTTTGCCCCAGCACCAGGAGTTCCGCCTGGTCTTGCTCCATTTGCGCCTGCTTGCTGTTAATCTGCTCTCTCTGGGTCTTGATCTGAGTGATCAAGGCTACGTCCTGGTCCAGAACCCGCCGCAAAAGATCATAGCGGGTGGTAAAGTCCCGAAAATCGGAAGCCCCTAACAGGACATCCACATAACTGACTTGTCCGTTTTTATAGATATCCCGGATTCGACGGCTGAGGATTTTGGTCCGTTCAGCCAGTTCCACTTCAGCTTTTTCCAGGAATTCGGCGTCGGCCCTGGTCTGTTCTTCCAAGGTTCGCAACCGGTGGTTGATATATCCGTACTCCTGTCGCGCTTGATCAAGTTCTGTCTGTACTGCCCGGAGCTTTTCCGAGACACTGTTGACTTTTCGCTGGGCCTGCAGGGCACGGGACTGCTGCTCCTGAAGCTGCATTTGAATCTGGCGCAATTCCTGTTGTTTTTGCTCAACGTCGTTAGCAAAGGCCGGACCATACACTAACGGCAAATTGAGCAAAAGCAGCGCGAAAGCCGCCGCCTTCTGATGGCGAGATATTTCCCACATGCTTTTTCCCCCCTACATTTCATCTATGTATCATAATGCAGACAGCCACGCTGCAGGGAGAAAAGCCGATTTCCCGATCCGTGCAACCGCTATCCATACATTCTCTAAATAATCATACATCATTCGACAAAGCATCTATCGGCTCTACGCCTTATTTTTCAGCCCGCAGGAATCTTTTAAGGGAGATTGTGCTGCCGGCGGCTCCGATCAGAGCACCGACAAGCAATAACACAGATGTAAGAATATGTAAAAATGGATATTTCGGGATAATGGGCAGAAATGCTACGGTTTCATATATTTTATCAGCAAAAGCCTGGTAGGCCTGATTCAACAGAAAAACTGAGAGCAGCGCCCCGAAAAATCCCAAAATCACACCCTCAATCACAAACGGCCAGCGAATAAACGAGTCAGTGGCGCCCACATACCGCATAATGTTGATTTCCCGGCGGCGGGCGAACACAGTGATCCGAATGGTATTCGAGATGATGAACATCGCAGCCAGAGCCAAAAACAAGATCAAAATAATACCGGAAAGCCGCAGCATATGGGTCAGGCCAAAGAGCTGCTCCACGAACTCCTGATTGTATTTGGCGGTTTCAACCCCTTCGATCTCGCCGGCAGCCCTGGCCACCGCCTGAACCCGGTCAGGAACATCGACTTTTACCTCAAAGGCGTTGGGCAGGGGATTGGTATTGCCCAACGCCGTCAACAGGCTCTTTTGCTCTCCCAGTCTTTCGCTAAACCGGGCCAGGGCCTCATCTTTATTGACGTAGGATGCTTCCAAAACTCCCGGCAGGCTGCGGATCTGATTCCCAATATTTTTGGTTTGATCTTCCGTCAGGTCATCCTGCAAAAAGATTGACACCTGCACCTGGGATTCCAATGCCGAAGCCATATGATTCAGGTTCAGAACCATAATCAAAAACAGTCCCAGAATCAACAGTGACAAAGACACAGTGCTCACTGAGGCAATGCTCATTAACCCGTTGTGCCGCAAAGAAGACACAGCGGAACGGACAAAATACACAAAGGTCCTAATTTTCATACCCGTAGACTCCTCTCACCTGATCACGCACCAGGCGGCCTTTTTCAAAGGCAAGAACCCGTCTGCGCAGCTTGTCCACTACGGATTTATCATGAGATGCCATAATGATCGTAGTGCCGGAACGGTTGATATCTTCCAGTATCCTGGCGATCTCCCAGGATGTATCCGGGTCCAGATTGCCGGTAGGCTCGTCTGCCACCAGCACTACCGGATCATTGACGATGGCCCGGGCGATAGCCACCCGCTGTTGCTCACCGCCGCTTAATTCCTGGGGATAACGGTTCATTTTCTGCCGCAGGCCCACCAAATCCACCACATGAATCACCCGGTGCATGATTTCCGAGCGGGTGGCTTCGATGACCTCCATGGCAAAGGCCACATTTTCAAAGACGGTTTTATTCGGCAACAGGCGATAATCCTGGAAGACAATGCCCAGCTGCCGGCGGTAATACGGTACCTGCGCAGGGTTCAGACTGAGCAGATTGTGGCCGCCGATGGCGATCTGGCCGTTAGTAGGCAGTTCTTCCCGGGTGATTAGTTTGATAAAAGTGGATTTTCCTGCCCCGCTGGGACCCACCACAAATACAAACTCCCCGCTTTTGATCTCTACTGAAATATTGGATAAAGCCACTGCCCCAGTTTCATAAATCTTCGAAACATTCCCCATATATATCAACTGCTACCACTCCTTGTCCATGAAATCAGAATTCATAACTCAAATTCATATCTGCATTTATAACTATATTTAAACTTGCGACTTTTTGGGACGGCGTTTGACATATCCAACTGTGTTTTTCGACGCAAAACCTGAAAAACCTTCTCAATTCGCGCAAAAATCACCTGTTAATTATCGTAAAGATATAGAGTGTACAAATCCCCAGCACCGTCAATAAGCCAAAATACTGCCAGGCCACATCCAGCCTCTGTCTGAGGGTAAGCCGGTAATAGCTTTGGCCCATATCGTCGGACTGCCACCAGTACCACAAAGAAAATAAAAGAATGGCAAAAATCACCGGATTTTTGGTGTAAAAAAACAGCGCCAGCAGCACACCGCTGCCAAGACGCCAGGTTCCCGGAACGATTGCCGCGCCGATTTTGCCGCCATCGAACAAGGCGGCAGGAATCAGGTTAAAGAGATTTAAAAGGCAGGCACAATAGGACAAGGCCAACATGAGAGAACTGTCCGTCCAGAAATAAACTGCCAGGCACCCCATTGCGCTTAAGCAGCCTAATGCCGGCCCGCCCAGAGCGATATTGGCCTCCATCTTGGCGTTTACCGGCGGCCTGGCCAGACTGATCACCGCACCGATAAAGGGGATAAACAGCACCATGGAAGTGCGGATGCCCACCAGCCGGCTGGCTAAAAGATGCCCTACCTCATGAATTAAAAGCAAAAAAACAAAACCCAAAGCAAACTTCCAGCCGAAGGCCAGAGCGTAAATTACCACTGACAGGATCATGGATAAGGCCATGGACAGGGTCGACCCCAGTTCCAGCATGGTCAATAGCCCAAACAAGCAGCAGAAAGCCCGTCTGACCGCCGCCCCCCCAATATGTATAAACTGAATCCATCGCACCGCCATCCCCCCTCCGGCAGGGAAAGCATTGAAAAGGCCCCATCTGCGTTGTCACTCCTGCGATCCTTCGCTCCAACGTACCTCCAGTACGCCTACGCTCCGGTTCTCGTCGTTCCTAGCATCTGGAGCCTTTTCAATGCTTTCCTGGTTTTGCAGCCCATGAAAGCTTTCGTTATATATATGCAGGAACGAGGCCGGAAAGTATTATTTATATCCGAGTGAATCCTTCACCCAACACCTCATGCGCATCCGCCACGATGACAAAGGCCTTGTCGTCAGTCTTGGAGATCAGGTCCTTCATGGCTTGCACCTCCTTTTTGCTGACCACGCAGACCAGCATTTCCCGCTCTTTGCCGGAATAACCGCCCCGTCCAAAAAGAAAAGTCACTCCCCGACCGAGCTCCGCCATAATGGCCTGGGCAATCTCGGCAGTGCGATCGCTCATAATGAGAAACGCCTTGGCCGAATTGGGGCCTTCCTGGATGAGATCAATGATCTGGGTAGTGACAAAAAGAGAAATCAGGGCATAAAGAGAAAGCTCCGCGCTGCCGAAAGCAAAGCCGGCAATGGCAATGACGAAACAATCAATGCCTAATAAGGCCCGGCCCAGACTGACGCCAAACAACTTATTCACTACGGCCGCGGCCATGTCGGTACCGGCGGTGGTGCCCCTGAAACGGAATACCAGTCCCATACCCACGCCGCTTAATACGCCGCCGTAAAGGGTGCTTAAAAGAATGTCATGGGTCAGCACCGGGGTATAGGGTGCCAAAAGATCGATGGACAGAGAAAGGACAACCGATCCGAATAAGGTGTTGATGCCGAACCCGGCCCCCAGCACCTTGACGCTGCCGATAAACAGAGGAAAATCCATGCCCAGCATGGCCACCCCCACCGGCCACCCCCAAAGATGATGGAAGACGGTTGCCAGGCCGCTGGTGCCGCCGGCGGCAATCTTATTGGGGATTAAAAACATATTCAGGGCAGTGGCGGTTACCACTGTTCCCAGAGTAATACCGGCATAATTTTTCAGCCAGGTGGACACTTGTTTTCACTCCCGTCCTTGCCGGCGCGCCAGCTGCATAGCCAGTTGTGCGTTGCGGAACGCCTTGGATCGCAACTCCGCCATGCAGCTTTCCCGAGCGCGGTTTATTTCTTTGCGTACAGACCACATTTTCCCGATGCGAGCCAACAGGTTCTCTGCCGATACAGTATGCAGATCAGGCGGAGACGGTTCCCCCAGACTCTCGAGAAAACGTGAAATTTTAGGATCATAGGATACTCCCAGCAGCGGAACATGCATTACCGCCGCAAAGATCAGGGCATGGAGCCTGATGCCAATTAGCATATCCAAATTGCCCACTAATGATAACATCTGGGAAACGGGGCAGGATTGCCCCATCACTACTGCCGGCTGCTGCATAAGGACGGCCACTTTCTCCGCCGCCGCCACATCCTGCTGCTGCATCGGCACAAACAGAATCCGGACGCCGTATTCAGTCACCAGTCTGTCAGCCACAACGGCCAGCACCTGTTTATAATAGTCAAGGTCCTGCCATTCCCTGACAAAAAAACCCACTACCGGCGAACCCGGCATCAGACCGTTCTCCTCGAGAATGGTCCGGCCAGCCGCTTTATCCGCCGGCTCCATGGATAAAACCGGGTCAGCGGTCAGCTCAATCGCCGGCCTGATAACCCCCAGAGCCTCCAGTTCATCCAGTGAACCCTTATCGCGGACGGTAATGAGATCCGTCAGATTGAGGATATGCCGGGTAACCCTGCGGGCCAGATCCCCCGCCAGGGGACCGATCCCCTGGCCATAGAGCATGACTCGCTTGCCCAGAGTTTTGGCCAGCAGTATAATACTCAGGTAGTAATACAGACTGCGATCACTGGTCACATCCTGCAGCAGGCTGCCACCGCCGCTGATCAGGAGGTCTGAGCGGGAAATCGCCCGGACGATCTCGATCATGTCCAACCGGTATATGGCTTTCACCTTGTGACGGTCTTCGGTATCAGCGGGATGGCCGGAAATGACCGTCACGGCCACCGCTGGGTCAATGACCCGCAAATCATGGATGATGGCGGCCAGCATGGCCTCATCCCCGCTGTTGGTGAAGCCGTAATAACCGGAAAGGACGACCTTAGTCATGGGCGGCGAATCTCCTTTCCAGTGCAAAGGAAAGATAGGCCAGAACCTGCATGACAACAACCGCCGCTACCGCCAGAGCCGCCCCCAGAACAATGCCGTCAGCCCCCCGGTATAAGCTCATTAAAACCGGCGTGCGCAAATGGGCGAAGGTCTGCACCATTGAGGCCTGTCCGATAGTGGCCCCTATGACCAGGCAGAAATGCAATAACTGAGGCCAGCGATGATATAAGGCAAACACGGACAACAAAAACGCGGGATGGCCGATGAGAAATTCCTTTTCCCGGGGCCTGGCGTACATGACCCGTTCCAAAAAGGCCCGGATCTTCAGCTCAATGGCCGGAACCGTCACCCCGGCCGTATGGCCCGATCGCCCGATAAATATGTACCCGGCCAGCGCCCCCATAGCGAATAACAGCAAAAGTTTCAATGATATGGGATAATCCAGCATTTTTCTGACCTGCCCCCATACACCCTGTAAGTCTGGCCGGGAGGACTCGCCGAACAGGTTGAACCGGGTGAGATAGGCCACTGCCACCAAGACCAGCGGGGCGATAAAGGTCAGTTTGACGCCGCGGTAAATCTCGATTTCCAGTAAAAACCGCACATCCGCCAGAATGGCAGCCAAAAAGAAGGCGCCAACGAGAGACAGGCAAAAAGTCAGCAAAAGCCCCCCCAGGCCGTCCGTTAAAATCTTCTTTAAGCAGGGGCCCCTCAGAGGCTCTGTATTGCGCCAACGGTCCATCTGGTACACCATGGCCAGGGCGGGAAACAGCACGGCGCTGCCCAAAGCCGCTACCTGCCGCGCCAGCGTACCGCCGCCCAGAAGCAGCGGCCCGGCCAGAATCAGGGACCCAATGACCAAGAGCCAATATTGCACCCTCGCCGGCAGGGGTGCGACCTGAGTCAGATACAAAACCCCAGCGGCAACTACGCCGATCACGGTTAGGACCAGGAGCCACTTTTCCGGGAAATAGGGGGCAAATACGCCGGCCCGGCCAACGGCAAAGCCTTTTTGCTCCAAGGCGGCTTTCGTCCCCCGCACATATTCCAGGTTAGTCTCTAACAGGGTCATGTCTGGCCAGGGCTTCTCGTAGGGCCGCATCAGGTTGAGCCGGAGATTGCGTTCCTGATCGCTTACAGACCAGCGATGGGTGACATCCTCCAGTTTCATGCGGGGCTGTTCGTCCTTGGGGATGGAATATAGGCGGGCTGCCCGGTAATCCACCTGCCTTGCGAGATCCATAAGACCTTTTTGCGGATAAAACTGCAGCTGCACCGCATGTTCGATGAGTCCCAGCGTCATATGTCGCTGGTTCAGCGCTTCCGCCGTCGCCTCTAATTGCTCAGGGAAACCCAGAACCTCTTCGCCGGAAAAAATCATGGCCGATAGCTTGTCCTGGCCTGCCTGATCCAAACGGCGGAAAACCGCTGCCACATCGTCAGCCTGGACGGCTTGATAGTTCGTGGGACGGGGCGCTGCCAGGAAACCGGCTCCGGTCACGGCCTTCAGTTCTTCACCGGAAAAGCCGAGATCGACCTTGGACAGATGTTCATAGTCCCCTTTCACCGCCAGCACCGGCTGCGGCCCCACCGCCAATTCGACCACCCGCCCCGGGCCCAGACGGCGGATCAGGTCTTCCCGCATTTCACGGAAGGCGGCGGAGACCGGTCCGGTGATATAAACTTTATCGATAGCGACCTGGCCGGTCTCTATCCGGCTGCGCCAGTCCGGATCGGGCAGGGAGCCGCTGCGTTGCCGATGCATGAGTTCGGCGCCGGACAGAACCGTCACTGTCCCGCTGTTATGTAGTTTTTCCAAGGTGGTTTCATAAACCGCCAGGGTGGTTAGACCGGCTTGTCTGAACTGACGAAGCACATCCCCGGTTTCCATTCCTTCCGACCGGGCCAATGCTCCCAAGTCTTCATAGTCCATCACCAGTTCAACGGTGGAATTGGCGACTTCCACCTGATGACGCTGCCAGGAGATAACCAGAGACGCCATCAGGCCGACCAAAACAGCGGCTAACAAGACACGGTTATAAGATTTGCTGTAAGACAATCGTCTCTCCACCTTACTTTGCTTCGTTATCGGCATAGACAAGAACCCTGCCCTCTTCCATTACGACTTCACGTACCGTAACGCCAAAAGGAAAGGCTTTGCTGTTCATGATCGGAATCTCAGTCAGCACCGAACCGCCGATGTTGCCGAGACTGGCATTATTCAGCAGGAATTTCTCGGTGACAAATTTGATGGTATCGCGGTCAGCCACGACTTTACCCTCCAGAGCCACAGTCATACGGGCCAAACTCCCCAGGCTGAAAGAGCCGGCTACTTCCACCTTGCCCTTGCTCACTTTCACGGTGGCGCCCCGGACCCCTTTCACCGCCTGGTTTAAATGGCGGGCCAGCTCGGCTTCTGACAGGGCAGCGGTAATACTGGCCTTACTCAGGGAGCGGATGACAACGGCCCGGCGTTTTAAGAGATCGCCCACATCCAGCTGGAGGCCTTCCAGCCTGGCCTGAATCTCGCTGAAAGCCACTTTGTCCATCCGGGCGTCCCGGGCTTGAATCTGCACCGAATCAAACTGGCCCTTGAGCATGAGAAAGGCCGGCTCCTTGGTCACCTGAGCCGCCGCCTGCTCACTGTGTAATATCCCTTTCATGCCCTGAGCCACCGTCTGGGACACCACAGCGGGCAGCCACAGAGTCATTGTCCCCAGGAACAAAGCGATCAAAAGCAATCCCGCCAGTAAGCGTTTTCCCATTGCTGAGCCTCCCCAAAACATCTAAGAGTTTAGAGTAACCCACCCACAGCCTCGAATCCGGGCCTTTTTCAACGGTCCCGCTATTCGCGGGCGCCGGTTTTTAGCCCTTTCAAATACGCCTCAATGAAGGCCTCCAGTTCCCCGTCCATAACCGCCTGGATATTGCCGGTCTCGCAATTGGTACGGTGGTCTTTCGCCAAGCTGTAGGGATGGAACACATAGGAACGGATCTGGCTGCCCCACTCAATGGCCTGGTATTCTCCGCCGATTTCTGCTTTCTTCTCGGCCTGCTTCCGCTGTTCCAGTTCAAATAATCTGGCCCGCAGCAGCTTCATGCACTGTTCCCTGTTTTGGATCTGGGAGCGTTCATTTTGGCACTGGACGATGATCCCGGTAGGAATGTGGGTCATGCGCACCGCTGAATCGGTCTTATTGATATGCTGTCCGCCGGCGCCGCTGGCCCGGTAGGTATCTACCTTCAGGTCCGCCGGATTGATGGCGATCTCCACATTCTCGTCGATTTCCGGCATGATGTCCACGGCGGCGAAGGAAGTATGCCGCCGCCCGGAAGCGTCAAAAGGAGAGATCCGCACCAGCCGGTGCACGCCCTTTTCCGAGCGCAGGTAGCCATAGGCGTTGCGACCGGAAATCAAGAGAGTGGCGCTTTTGACGCCAGCCTCGTCTCCCGCCAGAAAATCCAGTGTATCCACGGTGAAACCCTGTTTTTCCGCCCAGCGGACATACATCCTGAGCAGCATCTGAGCCCAGTCCTGGGCCTCAGTGCCGCCGGCCCCGGCATGAAGGGTCACAATGGCGTTGTTGGCGTCATATTCCCCCGACAGCATCAGGGTCAGTTCCAGATGCTCAATCTCAGCCTGCAGCTGCTGCATGGCTTCGGTCACATCCGAATAGACACTCTCATCTTTTTCATCCATACCCAGCCGCCAGAGGGTCTCCATATCCTCGTAGCGCCGGCGCATGGCGTAGTAATCGGCTGCCGTGTCTTTCAGGCCAGTCAGTTCCTGCATAACTTTCTGGGCCCCAACCGGCTCATCCCAAAAACCCGGCGCCTGAATCTTATTTTCCAAATAGGCGATTTGCTCCTCTTTGCCAGTCAGGTCAAAGAGAAGCCCTCACTTCGTCTAACTTTTCGCCCAAACTTACGATCTCCCGATGCAAATCTTCCAATAACAAGTTATTCACTCCGTTTTACTATTATTACCGTTTTATTATGAAAACTCTGCTCCCGCAGCCTCGCACCCGGGCCCGTTCAAAAAGGTCCAGACGCTAGGAAGGACGAGGAAGCGCGCGCAGACAGTACGTTCAGAGGGTACGGCAATGCTGGAAAGATGCGCAGCATCGTGAAAGCTGGAAGAAAGCAGGTTTCTTTTCGGGTAATCAGAGTACGCAATTAGCACAAATCCGAAAAGGAACACTTTCTGAACAGCGCGCTCCCGCAGCCCTGACAACGCAGATGGGCCTTTTTCAACGGGCCCCGCAGCATTTCTTGTACTTTTTGCCGGACCCGCAAGGGCACAACTCATTGCGGCCGGTCTGATCCTTATTGACAACGCTCTGATTGGCCTGACCGTCTTCTTCGCCGTGGCTGGCATGGGCGTCGGACAGGCGGTCGTCAGCCTGAGTCAGCAGGTTGACCCGGAAAATATAGCGGACAATGTCCTGCTGAATATTTTCGATCATCTGCTGGAACATGTCATAGGCCTCGATCTTATACTCGATGAGAGGATTCTTCTGGCCGTAAGCCCTAAGACCGATGCCCTGGCGCAGCATATCCATGGCGTCCAGATGGTCCATCCACTTGCCGTCTACCACCTTGAGCATGACCACTTTTTCCAGTTCCCGCATATTTTCCGAACCGAATACTTTCTCCCGGTTATCATAGGCTGTCTCAGCCACTGCCAGCAGGTGTTCGTACACTTCAATGCGGCTGAATTCCGTCAAGTCTTCCCGGACCAAAGACCCTTCCGGGGCATAGAAATCCTCGCAGTATTCAATAAGAGAATCATAATCCCAGTCCTCAGGATAGACTTTTTCCTCGCAATAGAGGTCCATACCCTGATGAATGATAGTTTCTATCATCGGGAAGATGTGCTCCCGCATGTTTTCGCCCATCAGCACCTTGCGGCGCTGGCTGTAGATAACCTCCCGCTGCTGATTCATCACATCGTCATATTCCAGCACTTGTTTCCGGATGTCAAAGTTACGGGCCTCAACCTTTTTCTGGGCCTGCTCGATGGAGCGGGTGATCAGGGAATGCTCGATTGGCTCATCTTCCTCCATGCCCAGCCTATCCATGATCGAGGCGATATTATCCGAGCCGAACAGACGCATCAGATCATCTTCCAACGACAGATAAAAACGGGTGGAACCAGGGTCTCCCTGACGGCCGCTGCGGCCCCGCAGCTGGTTGTCAATCCGCCGGCTCTCATGGCGCTCGGTGCCGACGATATGCAGGCCGCCCAGTGCGGGCACGCCTTCTCCCAGCACGATATCTGTACCCCGGCCGGCCATGTTTGTGGCGATGGTCACGGCGCCTTTCTGCCCGGCCTGGGCCACGATCTGGGCTTCCATCTCATGGTATTTAGCATTCAGCACGTTATGAGACACACCGTTTCGTTTCAGCGCCGCGCTGAGTTCCTCCGACTGGGCGATAGAAGTGGTCCCCACCAGCACCGGCTGGCCTTTGGCATAACGCTCGGCGATTTCCCTCACCGCCGCCCGGTATTTTGCCCGTTTGGTTTTATAGATCACATCCGGCAAATCTTCCCGGATCACATTTTGATTAGTTGGGATCACGACGACATCCAGGCCGTAGATCTTGCGGAATTCCTCTTCCTCGGTCTTGGCCGTGCCGGTCATGCCGGCCAGTTTGCTATACATGCGGAAATAGTTCTGGAAGGTAATGGATGCCAGAGTCTGGCTTTCCCGTTCAATTTTCACACCTTCCTTAGCTTCAATAGCCTGATGCAAACCGTCGGAGTAACGGCGGCCAAACATCAGACGGCCGGTAAACTCATCCACAATAATGACCTGGTCGTCTTTCACCACATAGTCCTTATCCCGGTGCATCAGGGCGTGAGCCCGCAATGCCTGGTTAAAATGATGGGACAGTTCTATGTTCTCGTCCTCATATAAATTGCGGACATTCAAGTGCTTTTCCGCCTTGGCGATGCCGCTTTCGGTGGGGGCCACGGTATTGGCCTTCTCGTCAATGGTATAATCTTCGCCGGCCTTTAATTTGGGCACAACTTTGGCCAGCACATAGTAAAGATCGGTGGATTTTTCCCCGGGTCCGGAAATGATCAGAGGCGTACGGGCCTCGTCCACCAAGATGCTGTCCACTTCGTCTACGATGGCGTAGTTCAGTTCCCGCTGCACCATCTGTTCAGGATGAATCACCATGTTATCCCGCAGATAATCAAAGCCGAATTCGTTGTTAGTGCCATAGGTCACATCGGCGCTGTAGGCCATCTTCCTCTCGGCGAAATCCAGCCCGTGCACGATCAGCCCCACGGATAAGCCCAGAAAGCGATATACTTTGCCCATCCACTCGCTGTCACGGCGGGCCAGGTAATCGTTGACCGTGACCACATGCACGCCTTGGCCGTTTAAAGCGTTCAGATACACCGGCAGGGTAGCTGCCAGGGTCTTGCCTTCACCGGTGCGCATTTCGGCGATATTGCCTTCATGCAGGGTAATGCCGCCTAAGAGCTGTACGTCGAAATGACGCATCCCCAGGGTCCGGCGGGAAGCCTCTCTCACCACGGCAAAGGCCTCCGGCAGCAGATCCTGCAGGGTCTGCCCCTGGGCAAGTCTCTGTTTAAACTCCAGGGTCTTGCCAGCCAAGGTGGCGTCGCTCATTTTCTCCAAGTCCGATTCCAAGGCATTGATTTCTTCCACATATTTGGTCATGCGCTTAATATCTCGCGCATTATCGTCCCCGAAGATCGTTTTCAAAAAACCGAACACCGGCATCATCTCCCGAACTGTATTGTCAGACGGACCGTTGAAAAAGGCCCATCTGCGTCGTTGCTCCTGCGATCCTTCGCTCCAACGTACCTCAGTACGCCTCCGCTATGGTTCTCGTTCCGCTGTATCACAATTCGTGACTTTTCTGGAGAGTGGCGATAGAGGCCGGTCTCTTATAAGCCGAAAAGTCACCTGAATTCTTCAGTACGGAAACGCAAGCGTTTCTCTTACCTACCAGCAGGACTTTTTTGAACGGTCCTGACTTCGAGGCAACTGCTAAGCAGAATACACCTATTTAATCATTTTAGCAGAGTGAATATAAAAAGTCAAAAATCGGTATTTATTCACTAAAAAAGCAACAGGGACAAGCCCTGCTGCTTTTTGCTCTATTTTACTTATAACAGCTCCGGCTCAATCAGGCCGTAATGTCCGTCCTTACGCCGGTAGATCACGTTCACATCTTCGGTGTCGGCGTTCATGAATACGTAGAAGTCGTGGTTAATCAGGTTCATCTGCATGATAGCCTCTTCCACATCCATGGGCTTGATGGCAAAACGCTTGGTTTTGACCACTTTAAAGTCGTCATTTCCCCCGGAGTTATCGGGAATCAGGTCAACTTTCAGCATCCCATCCCGCAGACGGCGGGATAATTTAGTTTTATATTTTCCAATCTGCTTTTCCAGTTTTTCAATGACCAGATCAATGGAGGCGTACATATCCGTGGTGCTTTCTTCGCCTCGCAGCAAGATACCATTTACCGGCACAGTCACTTCAACGATGTGGCGGCCTTTTTCCACGGCCAGGACGACGGCAATCTCCCCGATATTGTCAAAATACTTGGTGATTTTGCCAATACGCTTTTCCACGTGATCTTTTAAAGCTGGTGTAACGTCGATATTTTTCCCTCGTACTGTGATTGCCATACTACCATCTCCTTTCCAGTATCCTATTAATAAGTATTCCCCATCCTCTATAAAAATCCTGTCATAAAATTCTTATATTTTACATAATTCGCGCAAAAAAGCAAAAAGCCCGGTCTGTACGGCCGGGCGCGCTCCCTGTCTTGTTAAATTTTCACGACGTTGGAAGCCTGCGGTCCGCGGGCGCCGTCGACAATTTCAAACTCCACGCTTTGTCCTCGGTCAGAGTTTTGAATCCTTCGTCCGTAATTGCGGAAAAATGCACGAATACATCGCCACCGTCTTCTCTCTCTATGAAGCCATATCCTTTTTCTGAACTAAACCATTTTACTTTACCGATCATCTGAATTCCCCCTATGATGTACTACCCGGCCTCACTATCAAAGCCACGATTAGTATTGTAACACGGCTGAATGGGTTTTTCAACAAACTATTAGGAATCTATTTACAAAATTTTCGACAGAAATGCCTGAGTGCGCTCTTCCCGGGCATGGCTGAAAATCTCCTCCGGGGTGCCCTGCTCCAGAATGCGGCCTTCGTCCATAAAGATCACCCGGTCGCCTACCTCGCGGGCAAAGGCCATTTCATGGGTCACCACCACCATGGTCATTCCCTCGTTAGCCAAAGTTTTCATAACATCCAGCACTTCCTTGATCATTTCCGGGTCAAGGGCTGAGGTGGGTTCGTCAAACAGCATGACTTTAGGTCTCATGGCCAGAGCCCTGGCAATGGCCACCCGCTGCTGCTGACCGCCGGAAAGTTGTTCCGGGTAAGCGTTAGCCTTGTCAGCCAGGCCGACCTTCTTCAAAAGATCCAGAGCCGCCTGCCCGGCCTCAGTCTGGCCAATTTTGCGCACCTGCCGGGGCGCCAGGGTAATATTCTCCATAACGGTCATGTGTGGAAACAGGTTGAAGCGCTGGAAGACCATGCCGACCTCGGCCCGGACCGTGTTGATGTTAGCTTCGCTGTTCAGCGGAATGCCGTCCACCACGATCGCGCCGTCGGAGGGCTCCTCCAGGTAGTTGATGCAGCGGAGCAGGGTGCTTTTACCCGAACCGCTGGGTCCGATGATAACCACCACTTCCTGCTCCCGGACCTCCAGGTCAATGCCCTTGAGGACATGCAGCCGGCCAAAGGTTTTATGCACTGCTTTAATGCTTATCATCGGTCTTGTACCTCCGCTCCAGATAATCTACCAGGCGGGAAATCGTAAAGGTCATAATGAGATAGATGAAAGCGACGCTCAGCCAAATTTCAAAGGAACCATACGTGCGGGCGATGATCAGCTGACCCCGGCGAGTCAACTCCTCAAAGCCGATAGCCGACACCAGGGAAGAGTCCTTCAACATAGCAATAAATTCGTTGCCCAGGGGCGGCAGGATTCGCTTTAAGGCCTGGGGCAGGATAATATAGCGCATGGTCTGGACCCAATTCATCCCCAGGGAGCGCCCGGCTTCCATCTGCCCCTTGTCAATGGACTGGATGCCGGCCCGAAAGATCTCGGCCACATAGGCGCCGCTATTGATGCTGCAGGCGGTAACCGCCGCCACAAAAGGATCTACGCGAGTCCCCATGACAATCGGTATGGCGAAATAAATCAAAAAGATCTGCACCAGCAAAGGGGTGCCGCGAAGAAAATGCACATAGATAGATGCCGGTATTCTGACCACCGCCGATTTCGCCAACCTGGCCATGCCGACAAACATGCCGATCAGCAGGCCGAAGCCCACACTCAGCGCAGTGATCTTAAGGGTTATCCCCGCCCCCAGCAATAGCAGGGGAAAGGAACGCACCACCAAGTCAAAGTCAAAATTCATTGCCTGTCCCACCTTCAATCATCCTCAGCATCTCCAAAGAGATGTCTTGGGTCCGTCATTTTGCACAATACGATTATATGCGCGTCACCGCTGCCTGTCAACCAAAACGGCGCGAATTGCTCCGCGCCGTCGCCCTTTGCCCCAGGCGTCCGCCGTTATTGGGGCTTGCTGCCAAACCATTTCACGTAGATTTTTTCATACTCGCCGTTTTTCTTAAGTTCGGCCAAAGCCTTGTCGATTTGACCGGCCAGTTCGGTATTTTTTTTAGCGGTAGCAATGCCGTAATCTTCCGAGGTCAGGGCTTTTCCCACAATCTTGGCGTCCTGACCGCCGCCTTGGGTGATATAGTATTCGTTCACCGGCAGGTCATTAACTACTGCGTCCACACCGCCGGCTTTCAGTTCCAGGAAGGCTTCGGGGGCACTGTTAAAGGTGCTGATTTTAGCATCCTTAATCTTTGCGGCTTCATCCGCACCGGTGGTGCCAATCTGCACGGCGATTTTCTTGCCGGTCAGGTCGTCAAATTCCTTGATATCTGTGTTGTCTTGCCGGACCATAATCGCCAGGCCGGATTTATAGTAGGGTTGAGAAAAAGTAACCTTTTTCGCCCGCTCTGCGGTAATGGTCATAGCTGAAATGAGAGCATCGATGTTGCCGGCTTCCAGGGCCGGAATCAACCCGTCGAAGGCCATGCTCTGAATTTGGATTTCATAGCCCATCTGGTTGCCCACAGCCCGTATTAAGTCCAGATCAAAGCCTACATACTCTTTGCTTTTTTCATCCTGAAACTCAAAAGGCGGATACGTGGTTTCAGAGCCTACCCGCAGCACCTTTTTAGCCTGTTCCTTAGCCGGCTCAGAACCGCCGCAGCCTGCCAGAAAAAGCGTCAGGAGAAATATTCCCAATAATAATGCCGTTGTCCACTTTTTCATCATAATTCCCCCCGGTGTTATTTTGGTTGATTGGAACCGTGTAAATAATTATACATCTCGATGCATAATTACGCAAATACTTTTGTTATGAAAATGTAAAGCGGAGCGGCGTATTATCATTGCTCATTGCAGTTATCCCCGTTTTCCACATTTCTTATCACAACAACCTGTGGATAATGTGGATAAACCTGTTCATAACCTCTGTTTTAAACGGTTATTCTTGTGGAAAACTCCTGAGTTGTTTTGAATACCCATTTATTTACTTACATAGCTTTTTATTGAAGAAATTCCACATTCGACAAAAAATTTGTAAAATCATACACGACAAGAACAGCCAACCTGCCTTATAGGGCTTGTTTCTGTCTAAAAAAACATAAAGCCCGGATTGCTCCGGGCTGATATCGCTTAACGATCACGATTTGCGCTAAAACACTCGCGGCAGTAAATCGGACGGTCATTACGCGGTTTAAAAGGCACTTGAGTGGTTACGCCGCAGTTGGCGCACACAGCATCATACATTTCACGGGTTGCCGAGCCGCCGTCACGGCTCCGCTTTCTGGCTTCACGGCATTCACGGCAGCGTACCGGGTCGTTTTCAAAACCTTTTTCGGCATAAAACTCTTGCTCCCCTGCAGTGAACACAAAGTCCGCCCCACAGTCTTTACACTTCAACGTTCTGTCCTGGAAAGCCATTAAAGATATCCCCTCACCTTTTGAAAATAAGGACCATTGCTTAGCCGACCTGGTCTTTGCCCCCACACTCGCCTGCCGGAAGGTTCGCTACTAGGAATTCAACCCCTCACTACTACTCCTCTCGAATGATTACAATGGATCAGTGCAAGAAACTCGTTGGCGGAACTTTCCCGCCTCCCACTTCCCAATTCGGCAGGGCTTATATCTAAGCCGCACCATGCTCAAAGCCTCTTTGGACTTCTTACGTGGATCGTTTCGCCTGCGACTGGCATCGATTTTCAACCACAGACCTAAGCAAAAGGTTCTCTTAGGTAAATTATATGTTTCCCCGCCAAAAAATGCAAGTTAAAAAAGTTATACGACTAAGTCTACATGCTGGACCGTTCCGGCTGTGCCGTTTTCCCGCAAAAAGACACCGGTGCTGCGGACTTGCCCGTTATGATTGTTGCTGCTGTCCTTGAGGGCAAATTCGGTCGAAATATGACCCAGATAGATGGCTCCGACGCCGGCAACGCCCAAGGCCAGCAACTGATCATTCCCGGCAGAGTCTCTGGTCCAGATCTGCAGTTGAGAGAAGATCGGGTCATTCTCGTCGATCCACTGGTTGCCGTCCACATCATACAGAGCCAGATCGGCAAAACCGTCACCCGACTGGGGCCCGAACAATTCCCGCCCGTCATTGATCACCCCGTCTCCGTTTTGGTCCAAGGCCAAAAAGCCGCTGCCCGGACGGACAAAGGAAATGTTGTCCAGCACGCCGTCGGCATCCAGATCAAATTGGATCTTAGTCTCCGTCAGACCGGCGGACGGACCGTCATAGTTGATCACAAGCGGGTCAACCGCGGCACCAGCGCCAGCCTGTATCTGGACACTCTGCCGCGAATAGAACTCCCGGCTCATGGTCATGTTCAGGGAAAAGGAGATTTCTTTTCCATCGGCGGTCTTGACTATGCCATGCGACTGAAAGCTGGTCGTCTCAGCTTCATAATGTGACTGAACCGACTCATAGGATAAGCCCCAGCCGGTTCCGGCCGACTGGGCATTGCCGCCGGACATGTTCCAGGCCGGCACGGCAAACCGGATTTTCTTGCCGGTCAGCTCGCTCAGCAGCATCTCCAGCAGGCTGATCTTCTGTTTGTCTTCGTCACTGAGCAAGGATACCTGTTCCCGTCCCGCCAGATTTTCGGTCTGGCGCAGCTTTTGGCGCATGAGACTGACCGCCTGACGGGAAACCGCAACACTGTCCTGGCGCTTTTGCTCCAGAATCTGCGCCGCACCGTTCAACCGCCGGCCCCGGCCCCAAATCTGAATAGATTCCCGGCTTTCATCTTTCTCTACCAGCGAATGCCGGCCGCTGAGACAGACTGCCGAATTTGCTATTTTCATCTGAGTTCCTCCCTGATCAGATATTCCAGGCATTCCTTTGCCTGAAGCGTATCTATTCTAAAGGATCACGCAGAGCTAACCTTCCCGGTTAAAACGCCGCCCGGCGGCAGAAGACTGGATCTCACCGCTGTAAGCATTCGATACCGCCCGCTGCTGCTGCCTTTTGTTGAGCGCAGCCCGGAGCAAAAACTGCATGGACCGGTTCTCCTGCTGAATTTTTTCCAGGAAAGCCCTGCCTTCCGGGCTCTGTCCGACAGAGCGGTCGCCGGACTCTTCCAGCATAGCCTGAAACTGTTCCCGCTGAGCCATGAGATCATAAAACAGATCCATCTCCTGCCGAGCCAGAAACTTGGACATTTCCCGGGTCAGAAACCAATAATCCTGCCACAGGTCCTCAACGGAACGGGGCTGCAAGTGATCGTTCATCTTATTTCCCCACTGCCGCGCCAACGCGGTCCTGCCTGGCCCGCTTCATAGCTTCCGCCCAGGCGTCGCGCAATTCCCGCAGCAGATCACGGATTTCCTTCAGTTTTGCGGCGTCCTTTTTTAAATTGGCCTCAATCAGCGAGCGATGCATATAGTCGTAAATCTCATAGAGATTATGGGATAATTCATACTGCATATCCAGCGTAGTCATAAATTCCCGGATGATATTTTGGGAACGGATATTGGTCTCGTGGGCTTTTTCATACTTTTTCTCTTCAATGGCCTGAACACTTTCGGTCATAAATTTCAGAGCGCCGTTATAGAGCATCAGGGTCAATTCTTCCGGCGATGCCGTCATGATCTGCTGATTTTTGTAGGCATTCGCTGTACTAGCCAAATTCATATAATTTAACTCCTCCCTTAACGCTTCAGGGTTGGAAATATCCTATTGCCGCGATAGGGGACGCAGAATGACTACGTCCCCCATGATGCCTGGCTGCAGATTCCCGTATTAGTTTCCGCTGCTGGAGTATTGGCTGAGCCAGGAACTCTGCTGATTCAGTTTGCTGATGGCGACCTCCATCGCGGAAAATTGCTTGTAATACCGTTCTTCTTCCTGTTCCAGCCGTTTCAGCATGGCGTCCAGCTGCTCATTATACCTTGTAATCTGTTTACCGAGATTACTGTTATCCATGGACAGCGTGCTGCCGCCGCTTACCTCCTGCAGGCTTTTCACCGTATCGTCCAGGACCAGGTTCAGCTTCACGGAAAATCCGTTGTTTCCCGTGGTATCTGATTTGGTTGCAAACAGTTTTTGTGCAATGTCAGGATCTTTTTCCAGGGCTTTCTTCAATTCTGTCTCGTCAACGGACAGCAAACCGCCTTCTTTAAGAGAAAGACTGTTGACTCCCCCATCCGAGGTGACATAAGATGTGGCGGTAATGCCAATGGAAGAAAGGGTACGGTAGTCGCCGCTCACGCCGCCAATGGTGCTGGAGAAAACAGAACGCATTTTTTCGACCAGACCCCGCAAGGTAGAATCACGGCTTAACATGCCGCTTTTCGCTTTTTCCTCCCATTGCTTGATCTCGCTTTCCGACATCTCCGATTTCTGTGCGTCGGTCAGAGGAAGAAAATCGGAATATTTCTTTTCATTGATCTCGCCGTAAAGTTTGGCCAGCAATTCGTTGTATTTGTTGACATATTCCTTTACATTGGCCACGGTCTGGTCGATGTCCGGCGTTACCGTGACGCTGACGGGGGACGTGGTCTCTGTCTTGGCGGTGTAGGTTATGCCGGCTACAGTAAAAGTATTAGAAGAAAATTCCATGTTTATGCCGTCCAGTTTAACCTTGGCATTCTGGCCGGCCGATCCTGTGGCTGAGGTACCATCCATGGTCCCGAGTTTCAACAAATCCCCCAGCAACGTCTTGGTGCCGGCAGTATCAACCGTATCCTCGGTGACCTTGATCGCCGCATCGGCGCCGGTCTTCGTGGTAGACAAGAAGAACATATCCAGCGAGGTATCATAGCTCGCTTTGATATTCAGACCGGCATTGTTGATCTGGCTGACCATTTCAGTGATGCTTTTAGTCAGGTCCACTTCGATTGTCTTTTCGTTAGTCCCGTCGCTGATGGTAATCGAAACGGGGTCAGGAACTCCGTCCCCGTCGGTATCCTTTAAATCAGCTGCCGTCAGGCCCAATTGAGTAATGAGAGTATTCTTGTTTACAGTAGAACCGATGGCTGAAGCAGTACCAGCCCCATCAGTGCTCGATTTGGTGACTCCTGTGGCCAATTGAATAACTTCAATGCTGTGATTAATGTTGGCGGAATCAGCCAGAGCCGTAACTGCGACTTGGCTATCATTGCTGGATACTACTTTTTTCGGGGTCAATTTGCTCTGAAGCTGGAAATCGGAGTTGATATTGTCAAAATCTTTAATCGCCGTGTACATGGTGGTGTAGTCGGTTTTTTTCCATTCCAGCTGCACTCGTTTCTGATACATCGCGTCATATCGGGTCCGGCGGGCCTTCATCAGGTCCTTGACCATCTGGTCAACATCCATGCCGGAGCCACTTAAGCCAAATATACGGTTTGCCATAGTAAATCTGCACCTTCCTCTCGCAATAAACGGTTATATTGTCTAAAAACTTGCAACATCAGCCTATTTAGGCGTCTCAAACTTTTTCGTCCAAAAGAAGACCCACATATTCCCGGATGGCCGCTATGGTATCCAGTAATTTTTGCGGCGGGTATTCCTTAAGCACTTTATTTTCTTTGGTATCCACCACTTGAACGATCCACCGGCCGGAGCCCTCATGGAGCTCGAACTTGATGTCGGTGTTCAGCAGCTTCATGATCCCGGTCATTTCTTCCACTACCTGATCCAACTGCTCCCGGCTCGGTTCGACAGCCTCAGCCGCAACGGCCTTATTCTCCACAGCAGGTTCCGGACCGGAAAGGATATCTACTTTTACCCCTGCTACGGCGGTGGAACCGGGACGGGTAGAGCCGGAGCCGGTATTTATTTTCGCCGAACTATAGGACAAGGCGGCGTCAGTCATTTTCGCAGCTAACATTTCCATACTTTCACCTCAATCATCATACAAATCTTTCATCATTAATATCGAAAATATGGAAAAAAACTTTAGCGTTTTTACTTATAAACAATGAATCTGCCGCCATAAAAATTCTATACCGGCCCGTTGCATTGCCGCAACAGGGAAAGACGGTTAAAGATACTCACATTTTCATTCCTTACTTTGATTGGCAGCAGCAATCTGAAGCAAGTACTGTCCATAGCCGTTTTTTCTCATTTCATCAGCCAACTCTATAAGCTGATCCCGGTTGATATAACCCATATGAAAGGCTATTTCCTCCGGACAGGCAATCATAAGGCCCTGGCGCTCCTGGATCATTGCTATATAATCCGAAGCCTGTATCAATGATTCAAAAGTTCCGGTATCCAACCAGGCATACCCCCGCCCCATCGTTTCCACATGGAGTGAGCCGTCTGCCAGATATCGACGGTTCAGATCGGTAATCTCCAATTCTCCCCGTGACGACGGTTTCAAGGATTTGACATACTCCACAACCCGCTGGTCGTAAAAATACAACCCGGTAACGGCAAAGTTTGATTTTGGCTGCAACGGTTTTTCTTCCAGACTAACGGCCTTTCCCCCGCTGTCAAATTCAACCACGCCATACCGTCCCGGATCCTTCACCCAGTATGCGAACACAGTAGCGCCGGTATCGCGGCCGGCAGCCCGTTGCACGAGGCTGCGAAACCCATTGCCATAAAAGATATTATCGCCCAGGATCATAGCACAACTCTGGCCGCCAATAAATTCTTCGCCCAGAATAAACGCTTGGGCCAAGCCGTCCGGACTGGGCTGAACAATATAGGAAAGGCGGATCCCCCACTGGCTGCCATCGCCTAACAGCTGTTGAAAAGCGGTATTGTCCCGAGGAGTGGTAATGATCAATATATCGCGGATGCCGGCCAGCATTAAAGAACTTAAAGGATAGTAGATCATCGGTTTATCATAAATAGGCATCAATTGTTTGCTGACCACCCGGGTAATGGGATACAGTCTGGTCCCCGATCCACCGGCCAGAATAATCCCTTTTGCAATGCTCATAGACTCCCCTCCCCGTCGATCAGTCCCAGCCGCTCACGGCGATACCGCCCGTTTGTAATCTGCCGGCACCATTCCCTATGCTCCAGATACCAATCTACGGTTTTACGGATTCCTGTCGCAAAGGTTTCCTGCGGCTTCCATCCAAGTTCCCGCTCCAGTTTAGAGGCGTCAATAGCATAACGTAAATCATGCCCTGGCCTGTCCGAGACAAAGGCGACCTGGCTACAATAGGATTTGCCGTCCAATCGTGGCCGCTTCTCATCCAATAGGGCGCACAGGGTTTCAACGATACTAAGATTCGTTTTCTCGTTATTTCCGCCAATGTTGTACGTTTCTCCCGGCTTGCCCTTGGTTAATACGGTCCAGAGCGCCCGACAGTGATCCCCGACATAAAGCCAGTCCCGTACGTTCCGGCCGGTGCCGTACACCGGCAGCTGCTTTCCTTCAAGAGCATTGAGGATCATCAGCGGAATCAGCTTTTCAGGAAACTGATAGGGCCCGTAATTATTCGAACAATTGGTCGTCAGTGTGGGCAAGCCATACGTGTGATGATAGGCTCTCACCAAATGATCGGAAGCAGCTTTGGAGGCAGAGTAGGGCGAGTTGGGGGCATAAGGCGTTTCTTCTGTAAACAGACCCGTTTCGCCTAGGGTCCCATAGACCTCATCTGTGGAAACATGATGAAAACGGAAAAGCGCCTTGCGGTTTGCCGGCAATTTATCCCACCATTGCCGGACTTCTTCCAGGAGAGTGAATGTCCCCTTGATATTAGTCTCAATAAATGCGGCCGGACCATCAATGGAGCGGTCTACATGAGATTCGGCGGCAAGATGGACCAGCGCGTCAGGCTGATACCGTTCCAGAATGTCAGCGACTGTTCTGCTATCGCCAATGTCGCCCTGGATAAAGGTATATTCCGGGTGCTGCTCTACATCGGATAAGGAATCCGGATTGCCGGCATACGTAAGTTTGTCCAGATTGATGGCCTGTGTGTCTTGGGCTAAGGCGTAACGGATAAAATTACTGCCGATAAACCCGGCGCCGCCTGTAACAAGGACTACCATTCTCTCTGCCCCCCATCTGTGCAAGCATGTTGAATAGCGGCTAGATCAATCACTGTCAAATTAGCGTCCGTAAACAGTTCATCCTTTTTAACTTTTAACATATATTCTACTATTACTCAGTACGGGTAAAGGGAGCTCAATGTTTGCTCTTTTTAAACCAAATTTGCTCATTAACTCATCTTCTTTGCCAGAGTACCTAATATTCTTTTTCAGATGCGATGGTTCCGGGTATAAACCGAATGATGCGGAAAAATAAAGAATACCGCCTTTTTTCAATAGCTTAGCTACAGTTTCTGCTGTTTCTTCTACATAATAAACATGCTCTAAAACTTCTGTACATATTCCAAAATCATACTTACCCTGGTGTTCTCTTATATTAGCAGATATTTCGCTTTCTTTTTTATAGCTCATATTAGGAATGCCAAAAAGTTCATCCCGCCATTTGGCAAACTTTAACGCTGCTTCATTTTCTTCAATCAAACAGCACTCACGTACATTACATCTACTAGCTATTGTCATAAGGGTTTCCCCGCTATTTCCGCCGAAATCAAATACGTGCTTACATTCATTCGCGTTGAGTAATAATATAGGCAAGGCCCGGAAAGCTAAACCTAAATCTTGTTCAACAATCGCAGGGAATAAAGACCCCACTGGAAATTGAAATGAATTATAAAATCTATATAACTGTTCGGGAGTCACATTATCTTCATCTTGAACTATATGACTCCAATTATCCGCATATATTTTATTGCCATTATCAATTAGCTTCCTAATGTCTTCTTCTCTCTTATCAAAAAATTTACTGGCCAGATCTATAAAAATATCTAACAAACTCTTTTTATCCTTTAAAAACTCCACATTGCTGCTATGTTTAAAAAAAGTCTCTTTATATAAGTTTGCTAATTCTTGAATAATAATGGCTATCTTTATTTGTCCCAATATCTCATTTGCTTTTTCAAAGTTTGAGTTCTTTATATGATAGTCATAATAGATGCTCGCTTTATATAATTGTTTGGAAGGATAGCCGAATAAATCAGATCCCCTGGAATTCTTAAATTTTCGGGGCTCTATTATGCATTCTTCTATTCCTCCCAGTTCATTAAATTTTACTGTGTCCATGAGGATATCAAGAATATCTTTCATAGCGCGTCTCCTTTAATTGGATTTTTTCATAGCAGCTCCAGTATAGCTTTTACCCGTTTGACCATGCTGACACGCATCAATACATATATTTTTTTACGTAATAGTTTAGGTCTGATATCAAAAGTCTTTAGTTTTGAGTACAAATCGTATAGGAGCATTTGATAATACGCCATTGCTTATGTCAATGATCAAAAAAAGCCCGCACCTCATCAGTAATATATTGGATTTCAGCGTTGGTCAGTTCAACCCACAAAGGCAAGCGGACCAGACAATCCGCCAAATGTTCCGTTTGTTTCAGTTCGCCCTGTTGTTTTCCATACTGTAATCCCGCCGGTGAGTTATGCAGAGGCACATAATGAAAAACTGCGTAAATTTCTTTACTTTGCAGGTGATCGATTAACCTGGTGCGAACATCTAAATTCTGCACCAGCAAATAATACATGTGCGCATTGTGAGCGCATCCGTCCGGGATGACCGGGCGCCTAATATGCCCCGCTCGCTCCAGAGACTGCAATCTCTCATGATATTCATGCCAGACATTCAGCCGGGCCTGGGTGATCTTGGAGGCACACTCCAACTGCGCCCACAAATAGGCGGCGTTCAGCTCACTGGGCAGAAAAGACGAGCCGATATCCACCCAGGTGTATTTATCCACCTGCCCCCGGAAAAAGCGGCTGCGGTTTGTGCCCTTCTCCCAGATTATCTCCGCCCGGTCAATAAAGTGGCTGTCATTGATCAGTAGTGCCCCGCCTTCGCCGGATGTAATATTTTTGGTATCGTGAAAGCTCAGGGCGGCAAGATGCCCTACGGACCCGAGTGGTCTCCCCTTATAGCCGGACATAATTCCCTGGGCCGCATCTTCAATGACGATTAAACTATACTTTGCAGCCAGGGCCATGATAGGGTCCATATCGCAGGCAACGCCTGCATAATGCACCACAACGATGGCTTTTGTCCTGTCCGTAATCGCTGCTTCCATTTTTGCCTCGTCAATATTGAGAGTATCAGGCCGAATGTCCACGAACACGGGAATCCCGCCGCGCATCACAAAAGCATTAGCGGTCGACACGAATGTGTAAGACGGCATGATGACTTCATCACCCGGCCGGATATCTGCCAGCATAGCCGCCATTTCAAGGGCAGCCGTACAAGAATGAGTTAACAGAGCTTTCCGGCATTGGAGATGCTGCTCCAGCCAACGGCAGCATTTTTTCGTAAAATCCCCGTCACCGGACAATTTATGATTTTGCATGGCAAGAGTCATGTATTGGTGTTCATTTCCAGTGGAATATGGCTTATTAAATCGGATGAGCATTATCAGCACTCCTTTAAGCAATCTTTTCCCATTGCTATTGGTTGGAATTATCCCTGCTGTTCCGCTAAATATTTCCGTTCGAGCTCCAATAATTTTTGACTGCGTTGTTTAATTGGCTTTGCCGGAACGCCGGCGTAAATCATCCACGGCTCAGTACTCCTGGTCACCACGCTTAGACTGCCAACAGAGCATCCTTCCGCCACTGTAACTCCCGGAAAGATGGCACTTCCCGTACCCACAATCACATGACGACCAATCCGAACAGCGGCTTTTTTTACATTCTTATACTTTGCCGGAACTGTTGGGTTGGTCATGGTTTCCCCGGAATAGTCATCCGATCTGGTGAAAACATTACAATGATAGGCTAACCCTGAAAAATCCTCGAAAGTAATCCCTTCATCCGCACCGGCCACATTGCAATAAGCGGCAATATGAACATTCCTGCCGATCGCAATTCTCCCCGAAAGCAAACAAAAATCATCTACCCGGCAATTATCATACAAATCCATACTTTCCGGTTGATAAATAGAGGCCTTGGCACTAATTCTCACGTTCGCGCCAAGATAATGAAAGCCCATCGCTTTCAGCTCCGATTCCGAATAAAAGGCCATTTTCTGATCCTCCTCATGTCTCGGGTATATTAAACGGTATAGTCGAAAATTTCTCTCCGTTGCATTCTATTGCCGCTTTGGCGGCAGCATAGCTTTTCCCCGTAGTTTTTCTATGAAATCCGCCATAGCCGCTTTTGAATCCAGCAGTGCTTCTGCTCTTCGCTCTGCCCGGCTTTGCTGTTCCTTATAAAACTCCCGGTCTATAATGCATCGCCGGACATATTGCTCAATCTCGCTAAAACCGGCGAACTGAAAAGCCTCTCCCACCGCAAACGCCACATCGCCTGCAGGCAGGGTCATCACCGGCAGTCCGGCGACCAGCGCCTCTACCGCAGAGGTGCCGCCACCGCTGCGTGGAATATTCAGGTAGGCGTCGCACATTCCATAAACAGCCATCAACTCCTGCTGGTATCCAATGCAAACGGACCGGGCGGCAAACGTCCTAAACCGGCTGCACAACTCGCCATGTTTCGTCAGTGAGCCAATGAATACCAAAAAGACTTCCGGATCATTCTGCAACAGTCTGTCGAGCTCCTCAACGCAAGGTGCATCTATTTCCTGGTCAAGGCGATTGCCGACGATAGCCACGGCAAAGGCCGACTCAGGCACGTCGAAAGCAGACCGCTCGAATTTTTTTTCTTGCCGCGTAACGCGATATGTTGGCGTAGCTTCCACGACATCCCCGGCCTCTAAATTATCATGCAACAGTATCTCGCCATCAGACTCACATAACCTTCTAAAAATTACCGGGATACTCCCTGCCATCACAGGAAACTCAAAGGAACACGGCAATACAGCCACGGTAGTAAACTGGCTGCAAAGATCGCCCAATAAGTTGGAGTCGCCAACACAATAAACCAATTCTGGATTCACCTGATATATGAAGTCTAATACCGATTCCAGTTCAACCCGCGATGTCAGGATTTCTTTGCACTGACGAAACGGCAGTTTATACCTGATATTATCCGCCTCATCTTCTATGTAGGAAACATGATCCAGCTTCGGAATATGGTTTGCCACAAAAGGCTTATACAAGTAAAGAGAAAGACTATCATGAGGCATAGAGGCCACGTTAATAATGGAAACATCCCATCCCAGTTTTTTCAAACTAATGCAGTGATCCATAGCCATTCTGGTAGGAGCGTGCATAAGGCCAAGAAATTGAGACGTTAAAATTATAACTGATTTTTTTTTACGGTTCATATAAGGCAGCCAATCGCGATGCTTGACAACCTGCCTTTTCCATTCTTGAAACAAGGACTGATAGCATGCCCTCATAGAACATGAATTCCTGGCCTGGCGAATTTTCGGAACCGCAAAGGATTTATGCAAAAGGAACCAGTAAAGCTCGTTCTTTGCGGCAACAGTAATCTCGCCGTTTTGGATATAGTCGGTCAGCAATGCAAAGTACCTGGGGTCAAAAGTAACTTGCAGTAGAAAAGAATATAGAAGGATTTGCGTATGCCGGTCTTCCGGCATGATCGTCTCGACAAAACTGCCGACAGCCTCCGAACTTATATCCCGCGTCTCCGCAAAACGTGCTTCCGCCTGCTGCAATATGGAATCGCAATAGGATAAAAGCGAAGGCTTTTGCTGCGTCTGTGACAAAATCATGGGCAATTGAGCCAGTTTGAGAATATACCGCGGCGTTGAGAATATGTGTTCGACGTCAATCGTACCCACTGTTGCTCCGCAGTTTTGCAAACAAGGAAACAACTGCTCGGAAAAGCAGTAGTGGTTTACCAATGCCCGAAAAGCGCCGGAGGTTTGATACTCACGCCGCCGGTCCTGCAGCGCTTGGCTCAGGCCGTTAAGCTCCAACTGTATAAGAGCGCCGAGCAGAGAGAAAAATTGCATTTCCTGTTTGGTGGCTATGACGTCAACATGCCGTAAAATCGCAGAATAGGCGGCAGCGGTATCAGCCGCAATATCTTTCACACTGGCTAACTCGCCGTCAACGGCTTTATTATAGATATAATGGATTGCACTCTCGCACGTCTCGTGCAAAGCAGCAATTTGTGCTGCTATACCCTGCCGTTCATCTGTATCCATATTGCACCATCCTTAACATATTGCCGCGACGCTATTTTATAAAATATCCCAATGTAACGGCGTACCTTTTTTGATAAAATGGCTTGCTTTTTTCCCAAGAATTACATCATAAAATTTAGGCGGCAAGCCCGACCCAGGCCTAATCGCCCGGATGTTTTGCGCGGTAAATATTTCCCCCGGTTGAATATCAACGACGGCATACAGTGACCGGCGATATTGTAACGATGCTTTCTCCTTCTCGGTTGGCCCATACTGGACGCGTCCTAACGCTTGCCAAGCTTGCTCGGTTTCCACGACAAGCTGTCTCATTTCCGCAGGTTCCAGCGAGAATGCCGCGTCTACCCCGCCGTCTGACCGGGCCAGTGTAAAGTGTTTTTCAATGACCGTAGCGCCCAATGCAACACTGGCCACTGCTACACCCACACCCATCGTATGATCGGACAATCCTGCCTGGCAGTCAAACAGCTGGCTCATATGCGGGATAGTACGCAGGTTGGAATTCTCCGGTGAGGCCGGATAGGTACTGGTACACTTTAATAATACGATATCCTGGCAGCCTGCCTCCCGGGCAGTTCTGACCGACTCATCCAATTCGGCGGCAGTGGCCATACCGGTAGAAATGATCATCGGCTTGCCAGTTGCCGTGATGCGACGAATCAGGGGCAAATCGGTATTTTCAAAGGATGCTACTTTATAGCATGGTACAGCCAGAGACTCTAAAAAATCAACCGCTGTCTCGTCAAAGGGCGTGCTAAAGCCAACCATACCCAGTTCACGGCAGCGGTCAAATATTGGCTTGTGCCATTCCCACGGAGTATAGGCTTCCTGATACAGCTTGTATAAAGAAGCCCCCTTCCACAGACTTTGAGGATCGTCAATGTGAAATTCTCCGCTATCAATGTTTAAAGTCATGGTATCAGCCGTATAGGTTTGAATTTTCAAGGCATGGGCGCCGGCTTGAGCCGCCGCTTCCACGATGGCCAGCGCCCGGTCAAGGGAATGGTTGTGATTGCCGGACATTTCCGCGATAATGAACGGCTGATGCTCTAATCCGATTCTTCTATTGGCTATTACAATCTCTTTCAAATTCACTCACCACCAAAACAGCGTTGTGCAATATCTCTTTTGACTTTCTCCCAATCACTCCGGAAACAGGCCAGGCGTATAACATCCGCATAAATCCCGTCTTTCTTTACATGCTCCCGGAACTGGCCTTCCTCATAAAATCCCAGGCGATGATGATACCGTAAACTTGTCGTGTTAGAGACAATCACTTCACTGCACAATTTACGGATACCCAGTTCTCCGAAAGCATAATTTAACGCGAAATACCCCATCGCTAAACCTGTGCCGGACGGTGCCGGCTCTATGCCGATATAAAAACCCCAAAAGCAATGGTTGTGACGGAAATCAATATCCGTAATATTGACGACACCGACCGCAATGTCCTCCAATAGAAAAATCAGAAGTTTGCTCCCCTCAGAATTTTGCACCTTTTGAAACCAAGCCCGGTGTTCTTCAATAGTGATTATGTGATCACTAAACATGGCAGCCCGTATCCGCGGCGAATTTCTCCAGGCAAGGACCTGATCCAGATCGGTCGGGGACATTGGTCTCAAGGAACAGTTTTCCTGTCTAAGCATGCTTTTCCTCCAATATTTGTCGCACCAACGGATGCTGTTCCGGGGGGGCGTAAGTACCCATGATCTTCATGGCATTAGCCGACATCCGGCACATCCGGCCAGGATCGTCCAGTGCCCCTTGCAGCGCCTGCGCAATATTTTTCGCGGTGACATGGCTGCTTAGACCCAAATTCACCGTAACACCAGCCTTAGCCGCCATTTCTGTGACTTCCCGCTGATTATCCGCTACAATGACGGTCAAAGACGGCAATCCCAGGAAGCACCGTTCCCAGGTAGTGGTCCCGCCAGCCCCAATCGCTACATCAGCCGCTGCCATCAATTCCGCCATATTGTTAGTTTGGCAATGCAGGGTTGTTTTCGGCATGGCTGAGCATATATCCCGGATACGGTCAATATAGCGATTGTTCCTACCGACAACCACATCTATTCTAATTCCTCCCAAATTCAACATTTGCAAGGCTGTCAAGGTTTTTTCGGTTTCATTGGTCAAATCGCTGCCGCCAAAGAAAATTAAAACAGAACGGATCTGACCGGTACGGGGAGGTAAAGCTGCCCGCACTGGATAAAACTCATTGCGCAGCAATGCGTATTGAGGGCCCAAAAACAGGCGGCATGCTGGAGGCACTAGATTTATATACCGCTTTTGCGTTTGGTCGTATAAATTTTGGTCAAGTAATATATCGCAGTCATGGGGACGATTAGCCAAGTCGTCAATTACCGCTATCCTGTCCGCATAATGTCGCATGTGCTTTTCCCATCGTTCATCCAGCAAATAATGATCGACAACCAGCCAATCGATTGTCCCGACCCTTTCGAGAACATGAGCTGTTTCGCGGACGTCGTCCGCCCAATTGATATCAGGCCAAATTTTATCTGCATTAATCTGTCCCGAAACCGGTTGTGGCAGCGCTGGGAGCCAACGTACAGTAAAACCTCTATCGTTGATCTGTCGGCCGATATGATCCGGCCAGTCGCGACAAATAAACGTAGGCCTGAAGCCCATTGATCCCAATATTTCGGCCAAAGTGAGGCAGCGCATAACATGGCCTGAACCAATGACATGAGAGGAATCGGCGCGGATAGCTATGGTTTTCCTTGCTGCATCTTTCATCGCAAACTCTCCGTTGAATACTAAACTTTTTTTGTTCAATATGACGGTTGATTAACGCCCAATTCGGGTGCGCCGCAAGTGTTTGCAGACAATCTTTCAGAGAAAAAGTCGGCTTCACCGGATACAAAGATTCCAGCATGCGTCTGATCAGTTCGAAGTCTTCCGGTGTGTCAACGGTCCAACGATGAATACTGTGATCCTGCGAACAGGATATATTAGCGGTCCTGTCCGGCTGGTGCAGTCGCAGGATGTATGGGGTAACATGCTCACGATCCGGTGGCATATCCGCCTGCTTATTCGCCTCTGCCAGCGACGCAAAAGAGAAAACTTCCGTATCCATTCCCCGGGGGTAGGTTCTGGGGAACACATTCGATACATAGCCACAGTCAGGATAACCTTCGTGAAAGCGATGAATCATATTGGAAATGATCTCCGGATCAATCAGCGGGCAGTCGGAGGTCACCCGCACCACGGCTTCAGCCCGGAATAAACTGGCCGCTTCATAATAGCGTGACAACACATCCGCTTCTGACCCACGATAAAACGGAATATCCATTTTTGAACATAGATCCACAATGGGCTGATCGGTTTCATTGGTTGTAGTAGCGATTACGATTTCAGCGGCTGCAGTCACTCGTCGCAGTCGTTCTATCTGATAGGCCAGCAGCGGTTTCCCCAGAACGGGCAATAAGACTTTCCCTGGCAGGCGAGTGGAGGTCATACGAGCCTGAACAATAATGACAGTCCTCATTGTATTGCCTCTTGCAGGGCCTGAATCACCCGATCCTGCATCGCGTCGGTTAAGCCAAAATACATGGGCAAACTAATTGCTTCCTGATAGTACTGTTCCGCCCGGGGAAAATCGCCGGGTTTAAATCCTAAGCGTTGATAGTACGGCTGAGTATGAACCGGGATATAGTGCAGGTTCACGTTAATGCCGGCGCCAACCAATTCTTCAAAGATCTGCCGGCGAGTTTTCCGAAGCTTGCCTGTATGCAAGCGGATGACATAAAGATGATAGGCTGAATAGGCATCAGGATGCTGGTAAGGTATGGTCAAAGGCAGCCGGGATAAAGCCTGATTGTATCTTGCCGCCAGAACCTGCCGGCGGGCTACGAACTCGTCAATTCGCTGCAGCTGACTGCAACCGAGAGCTGCCTGCAAGTCGGTCAAACGATAGTTAAAGCCTAGATCAACTTGCTGATAATACCAGGGACCGTGAGAGTCCCCTACCATCTTGGCCGGATTCCGGGTAATGCCGTGGCTGCGCAGCAACAGCAGCTTTTCGTAGAGGTCCTCCCGATTGGTCAAAACCATGCCGCCTTCGGCTGTGGTAATGATCTTTACCGGATGAAAACTCAGTACGGTCATGTCGGAAAACTGGCAAGAGCCCACTTTGTTATCCTGATAGCAGCCGCCAATAGCGTGGGACGCGTCTTCGATCAGAGTAAAGCCATACTCCTTGGCAAGCTCCCGGATGGACTTCATTTCACAGGATTGACCGGAAAAATCCACCGGGATCACCACTTTCGGCAAGGTTCCCTGCTGCCGGGAGCGGTTGAGTTTTTCTGCCAGCTCAGCTACACTCAGATTGTAGGTCCGCGGGTCTATGTCGACAAAATCTGCCGTCGCACCGCAGTATAAGCCGCAATTTGCAGAAGCGACGAAAGTGTTGGGGGATGTCCATAAGATGTCGCCGGAGCCTAATCCCGCCGCCATGCAGGCAATATGCAATCCCGATGTGGCGCTGTTCACAGCAACGGCGTATTTGGCGCCGCAATAGGCAGCCACTGCTTGTTCAAATCTTTCCACTGCCGGTCCCTGGGTCAAAAAATCAGACTGCAGAACCTGGATGACGGTCTGAATGTCGTCCTGATTGATATTTTGCCTGGCATAAGGGATGCGTTGCATCATCAGATCAACTCCCTAATTGCTTCAACGGTCAGCATATGGGGATTGGTGCCCGAATTGTATTCAAAATCCTGGGATACCGGCCGGCCTGTTTCCCCCAGGCAGTTGGCGCTGTAGTCTACCGGCGATGTGAATGTGATCGCTGGACGAATGACGTAATGGTCGTGAAACTCCAGGGTCAGATGGGAATCGTCAGCCGGGCACATGATCTCGTGTAATTTTTCACCGGGCCGGATCCCGACGATCTTGGTCGGCAGGCCGGGGGCAATGGCTTCGGCTAAATCGACAATACGGCTGGAGGGAATCTTAGGGACGAAGACTTCGCCTCCCTGCATCCGCGCAAACGCCTTTAAAACAAACTGCACGCCCTGGGGCAGGGTAATCCAGAACCGGGTCATACGAGGATCGGTCACCGGCAGTTCCGTGGCGCCGTTAGCCAGCAGTTTCCGGAAAAACGGCACCACCGAGCCGCGGGAACCTACCACATTGCCGTAACGGACGACGGCGAAGCGGGTCCGGCGGCCGCCGGCGATATTATTGGCGGCAACGAACAGTTTGTCGGATACCAGTTTGGTCGCGCCGTACAGGTTGATTGGATTGGCGGCTTTGTCGGTGGACAGGGCCACCACTTTTTCCACTTCATTGTCAATGGCCGCATTAATGACATTCTGGGCACCATCAATGTTGGTCTTGATGCATTCCATGGGATTGTATTCCGCCGCCGGCACCTGTTTCAGCGCTGCGGCGTGAATGACAAAGTCCACGTCCCGCATGGCCTGTTTTAACCGGCTGCCGTCCCGGACATCGCCGATAAAGTAGCGCATGGCCGGCGCAGCGAATTCCTGCTGCATCTCAAACTGTTTCAGTTCATCCCGGGAATAGACGATCAGCCGCTTGGGCTTGTATCGTTCCATAATCATCCTGACGCACTGCTTGCCGAAGGAGCCTGTCCCACCGGTGATCAGCACCGATTTATTATTAAGCATACTGCACCTCTTTCTAAACGCGATCCGTTGCGCCGCATCTTCCAATGGCCAAAGTTATAACTTTTTTAACAGGGGCATCAAGTCATACCATAATACGTCCCGCAACAGGACGTTATCCTTTTTTTCCATGGCTTGCATGGCCTGGGCCAGATGCGGCTGCAGCCGCCGGGCGTAAGGCTTGCCCAGATAAAGCGACAATTGTTCCATATGCTGAAAAAAAGACAGCAAAAAAGGCAGGCAACGCTCGGGCGGCAGTTTAAAACCGGCCCAGTAGTAATTTTCGATGTCGCTCAGCGCCGCTGACGCCAACTCTTTTTTTGTATTTCCCATGGATCGTCTACTCCCTTTCGCCTTCCGGTTGCTCGCCGTCTATTCCCCGCCGTGCCGCTTCGACCAGCGGGGTCAATTCACCAAACAGAATCTCCAGGTTTTTCAGGATTACCTGATAGGCGCAAAACAGACGCGCCGGACTCGGATCGTCTTGATACTCATAAGCCAGCATCTTGATCATCGGCTCAATGTAATATAGGCAATAAGGGTAGGCTTTTAACTCCTTGATCCCGTCAATATATGCCTTCAGATCCCGGTTCAGCCGGTCCAGCGCTTCGCCCCCGTCTTTGATGCTGTCTCTGGCCTGATCGACCATGGACATGCATTCCCGGTTCCGTTCCCGGCTGTCGTTTATCGCTGCACTGATCCCGGCCAGCAGGGCGACTATTTCCGTCTGATTGGCTGACTCGGTCGGGGTGGCTAATTTCTTTACCGTAGCGGCGAAGTCATATTCTGCAGTCAGATGTTGCCCGGCCGCCTCCTGAAGGGAGATGTGCGCCGCTCCGGGAATATAGGCGCCGCCTTCGGTGGCATTTATGAAGGTACGCTCGGGAAAGGCTTTGAAAATATCGGTAAGATAGGCGATAATATCCTTGAACATCAGGTCGGTCTGTACTGTGCCGCCGTAATAGCCGGGAACAAAGGTGACGTTTTCTTTGGGCGACGCCTGCATAACGGTCTGAACGCCGTCGGCATGGTGGGATTCGGAAGTATAGGCCAAATCCTGGCCGATGCAAATCACCGGATTCGCGCCGGTAAATGCCGCAAAATTGAAGGCGGCTGTAGCCACGCTGAAATTAGCCGGAATAACGGCGCTCGGTGACAGCAACCGCCGCACTGCCGCCGGGAAATCATCGGCTGAGTTGGTCGGTATGTAGGACAGAAGCGGACCGGGATGGCAGCGCACCACGTCGTGTCTGACTGATGGACTGGCCAGCAAGGTCATATCAGGCTGCAAGAAATCTTTTACCGCCGTATACATGATCGGCCAAGGGTCCAGAGCAGCCATGACATGAGGGGTGATGCCGTGTTTATGCAGCGCCCCCACCGCCGTGCCTGAGGCAATAATCAGCGCCTTGCCGGTCAGTTCCTTCAGCAGATGGATATTTTTATTAAGGGAAGGGCCGGCGGAAACGATGATGGCCGGCCGGTTGGCGAAAACGTTATAAAAAGCTGCAATGCCAGGGCTTTTATAGAAATAGGGCAGATTGCGCCAAATGTTCTCTATACGGTCAATGATGCCGCCGGTTTCATTACCATCCCGCACCCGGAAATACTCCCTGGATGATTCCATGAATAATTCTTCTATTTCCCGGAAGAATTCCGGCTGCATCGCCATGGAAGGATAGTGCCGGCAAAGGGTGAGCCGTTTTAAATAATGCTGGTTCATGAGAACAACGGTCGCATTGGCTGCGTGCCGGGCCGGCGCGGCAATACTATGGATGCGGACATCGCTGCACCAGCCGTACTGTCCGGGAAAATTTCGGGGCAGGGACTCAGCCAGACACTGGGTCGAGTCCTGCTCCAGCACGACGATGATTGAGTTGTCCGGCAGTTTGTCCAGCAAGACCCGGACATGATAGCCCAAGCCAAAACCCAGCACGATATAGGCGGTATTGGGCAGGAGCTCGAATTGCTTCAGCCAGTCCCCGGCCTCGGCGACCGGGTCATAGGTGCTGTGCAGATGGTAGGCCGCACCGTCGGTTAACGTGACAAAGGCTGTATTATCGCCATTTTTGGCGGGTTTGATGTGAATATTAGACAACTGGGTCATGCTGACACCATCCTGTAGTGAAATCAGTCTAATTCAAATTCAATTCCAACATTGTGTTAAAATTCGCTAAAAAACTGCATTTTTCCTTTCGCTTTGCTATGGTTTTGCTGTTAAAATTCCGATCATAGATTACTTTTCTCCTCAATACAACAAAATGGACCGGCAAATGCCGGTCCATTACAAACAAATGGATTGATAGCGCGCTTATTGCAGCAGTTGCAATACGCTTTGCGGGGTTTGGTTGGCTTGGGCCAACATGGCAGTAGCCGACTGCACCAGGATGTTGTCCTTGGTGAACTGAGTCATTTGCTTGGCCATGTCTACGTCGCGGACGCGGGACTCGGAAGCGCCGAGGTTCTCGCTGGTGGTGCTGAGGTTATTGACAGTGTGCTCCAGACGGTTCTGAGCGGCGCCCAGAGAAGCCCGGATGCCGGAGATCTTTTCGGCCGCCTGGTCAACCAAGGTCAAAGAAGCGCTGGCAGCGTACTTAGTGGTAAGGTTAATCTTATTGTCGCCGGTTTCGGCTTTGAGTTTCAGAGCGGTAGCGCTGGTATCAGCGAAACCGACATTCATGGTCTGACCGGAGTTGGCGCCGATCTGCAGGGTCATGGCTTTTGCAACATCACCCTCAGCCGCTTCTCTTGCCGTGGTGACAATGCTGAAGCTGTCGCCGGCTTTGAATTTGCTAATGCTGCTCAGGTGAACTGTTACAGCGCTGCCGGAAACCAGGCTAGCACCTGCGGCAATTGTAATGGTAACAGAAGAGCCGGCACCAATACTAGCACCGCCATAAGTAATGGTAACGTTGCCACTAACTTTATTGCCCCACTGGTCGCGAATATCCCACATAGAGGCACTGCCGGTGGCTACTTCAATCGATGCTTGAGTATTGGCAGAACCAGTACGGGTAATTGTAAATGCACCGTGACCGACAGCACCTTTTGCAACTACCGTGTTTTCAGGACCACCAACGGAAGCTCCAACACTAAAGGTAATATCAGCTGCGGTGTTTTTGGAAATATTCATGGTGCCTTTGACTTCGTCATGAATGGAAACCACTTCGCCGCTCAGCAGCTTGCGAGTATTGAACTCAGTGGTATTGGAAACACGATCAATTTCGTCCAGTAACTGGTTAACTTCGTTCTGCAGGTGAGCCCGGTCGCTGTCAGTATTAGTGTCGTTGCCGGCCTGTACAGCCAGTTCGCGCATACGGAGAAGCATAGAGTGAACTTCATTCAGGGCACCTTCACCGGTTTGAATCAGTGAAATGCCGTCCTGCGAGTTGCGGACTGCCTGATCCAGGCCACGGATCTGGCCGCGCATTTTTTCCGAAATCGCCAAACCGGCAGCGTCGTCGCCAGCGCGGTTGATGCGGAGACCGGAAGACAGTTTTTCCAGGGATTTGCTGACCTGAGAGTTGTTGAAAGTCAAGCGGTTGTAAGTGTTCTGGGCAGGAATATTGTGGTTGATAATCATGAGATTGCTTCCTCCTTGAATTTTATTGCCAGGCATCCGTGCCCGGTTTGATGAATATCCGGACAGGTCAGCCATCGGCCGCCAGATGACCTGTCCATGTATATTCTCAATAAATATATCGTGAGACCCTTCCGGTCTATTAAGTCAGGTTATGGGTAAAATTTTGCTAATTTCGGTCAAATTGTCCGCTATATTTTCTTTTTCCGTGATCATACGTCAATTTAAGACATATTTCAAGATTGCTGCATTCTATTTCCGAAACTGTTTCAAAAGACCCAGGTCTTCCCGCTGCAGGGTTGTGGCGGCTTGTTTATTTTCTGCCGCAATAGCGTCGTAAAGTTCGCCCCGGTATATTTTCACGTCTTTCGGCGCGTCGATGGCCAGGCGGATGTTATCGCCCTTGACGTCCACCACCGTGATGACGATTTCGTCGCCGATGACAATTCTCTCACCAATTTTTCGCGTCAAGGCCAACATTTTTTTACTCTCCCCCCTTGGGCCACTGAGTGCCTTCAGGAAAAATGCGGTGGCGGGTAGTGTAGGGGGATTTCTCCAAGACATACTGCACCGCCAGCCGGTCCCGCCAGTTGACGATGACCGGCGCCAGCAGGTTTGCGGTCATGTCGGCGGGGTTGGCCGGCACCGTTACGATGTTGAATATCTGGGGGGTATTGTCAGCGGACAGCCCCATCTCCGCGCCTAGCCGGTCATCAATTTCAAAGCTGTAGTCCCGGAACACCGGGAAGGCTTCTACCAGCAAAAAGGTCAGCTGAGGTTCCGTGACAGACTGCAAAAAGACAAAGGGGCTGTCGGGACCGTAAGGTAGGACGGCAAATTGTTTTTCCTCGGGAAATCCTGGCATACCGTGGGGGAATTTCAGGATGGTTTCCTGGGGGACTTCGATGTCGCCGAAGCGGGCGGAACGAATCCGCGTCAGACTCATATTGTTCACCTCGTATAAATGATCGTTCTTTGCATTTTTATGGCATATCCTATCCGCTATTATACCTTACCTAAGATCGAACAGCCAGTAAAAAATACAAGGAAGACGGGTCCTGTCGACCCGCCTTCACGTTCATGTCTGAATATCCAAAGATCCCTTGCTTTCCACTGTCCAGATCCGAACATCGGGACGCGGGTTGACCTCTCCCCGCACATCCCCCCGGTTAAGGGTGAGAGCCACATCGCCGGGGAGGAACCGGGCATTCACCGATGGTTTCGTAAAGCTGATGGCCAGTTTTCCCGGACGATAGTCCATTTTGGGACGGGGCTTGGCCCTCAGAGTGAGCTGTTTTTGCGGACTATCCAACGCTTCCTTCGCCAGTTGGGCAATCATGTTCTGCTTGTTTTCAATATGAGACATGCGCTCGCCGTCGGAGGAAATCTCAGCAATCGCCGCCAGGGCTTTTTGCTGTGAGGCCCGCGCTATATCTTCCGTGAACTGCCCGGCAGTTTTGATGCCGTGGGCGTACCAGCATTGGCTTTGGTCAATATCCAGCTGACCTTCAGTGGAACGCATCTGCAGTTGGGAGTTCTCGGGGTCGAGCTGGATTTCCGCTCTTCTGACGGATAGGTCGATGGCCGGTTCTTTGATCTGCATCTGTAACTGGCCTTGTTGGGTTTCAATCCGGATGCGCAACATGCTGTTCCCTCGCAATCCATACTGTAATTGGACAAAATCGTCAAGGGCGGCGGAATATCCGGGCGCTAAGACAAGAAGTCGACCAGGGATGGCGGAATGATCCGGGCGCCTATTGCCAAAGAGGTGCGATAGAGATTTTCATTGGTCTGAAAATCAATTAACGCTCTAGCCCAGTCCACGTCTTCATTTTTCGCGATGTCGTCGGAAAGCTGAAGATCGTTGTCGGCAAACACATTTTCCATCATTTCATAGAAGGACATGCGGGCTCCCAGGCGAGTAACGGACTTCAGCAGGGCGTCATGAGCGGTGTCCACATTGGCCAGGCCTTCATAATTCACAAAGCCAACGCCGTTGCCGTCCACCATCTTGGTGCCGCTGCCGGGATAGGCGGTCACGCTGATAATATCATTTACCGCGTTGGCCGCATCATCGCCGATCTGGACACTGACTCCGTCGGGCAGGGCAAACTTGCCGTCGGCGTCAGGGGTTATGCCTGAAATCCAGTCAGCGTCGCCCTTTTTGCGGTAACTCACACCGGTAACATTACCGGCGGTGACAGCATCTATTCTGATCTCATATTCCGTGGTAACCCCGGTGGACGGATAACCGCTCACGGTGCTTTCAGCGTTAACCGCCGCGTTGCTGCTCACAGCGATGGACGATTTGGACGGCATGTCTTGCAGCACGTCTTTAATCCGGATCAAATTGGTAAAGACATCGCAGGTGGCTTTATATGTACCAGGATTCGCAGTGTCCTCCACCATGGTCAGAGGCCCGAACAGCTCGGCTCCGTTCAGACCGACACTGTCCTGATAGGGATCGATCGTGCCGGTCTGGAGACGCATGGCTATTTTATTCAGGTCGCCGCAATACACCACCGTGTCCTGACCGTTGACGATCTCGCGCCTGAAAGGCTGGACATGATCACTTTGACCGGCGAACAAATACCGGTCGCCGACCTTGCTGTTGCCCAGAGTCACAAGTTCGTTAATCAAGGTGTCGATCTGATTGCCGATGGCATTCAGAGCCATGTCAGGGTTGGGGTTGCCGGCCTGGACCACCAGTTCTTTGACCCGGATCATGATGGTGCTCATGTCATTCATGGCGGTATCGGAGTTGTTCATCCAGGATAAGGCGTCCCGGTTGGATTCAGTAAGTTTGGTATTTGTGTTCAAGCCAGTATGGAAGGTCAGACTGCGCACGGTTTTGATAGGATTGTCCGATGGACGGTGAAGCGTCTTCCCGTCGGCCAGCTGCTGTTGAAGCTGATACTGACGTACGGTGGTCTTATTTAAATTGCGCAGATGGTTGCTGACTGACATATTATTGCTGATACGCATGATTTATCCTCCTTATCTGCCGACGATGCCGGTGCTGTTGATCAGTTTGTCCAGCATCTCGTCAATCGAGGTCACGACCCGGGATGCCGCGTTATAGGCCTTTTGGAAACGGATCATGTCCGTCATTTCTTCGTCCATATTCACACCGGAAACCGACTGGCGCCACACGTCCACCTGGCTGACCACCAGTTCCTGGCGCTCTACCAGGGTGATCGCCTCTTCAGCCTGTACTCCCAGAGTGCCGATGGCGGATTTGTAGAAGTTGTTCAGGGAAATGCCGGTGCCAAAGGTGAAGTCAGTAAACGCAGGATCAATCGAATCAATAGTATCCCGCACATCACTGCGCAGGGCCTCGGCCAGACGCAGGGCGTTATCGCCGCTGGCGTAGCCCTGGGATACGGTGAAGCTGTACCTGTCTCCAGCCATCGAACCCGCTGCGCCCAGGGTATTGTCCGGATCGGTGGCAATCCGAATAGTCATGTTATCGCTTAGTGTAAACAGATACGGATCAGAGGTCGTGGTGGCCGTGGCAGTCGCCAAACCGCTCCAGGCTCCCCCGTTGGTCCGGGTCCGGTATTCCACAGCAGTTACCCGACCGGAAGCATCCCTGCCGATGATGTACACCTCAAAATCTTTTGTTTGTGAACCGCTGTAGCTGCCGCCGACCGTGGCCGCGCCGCTATTCGGATCTGACTGGCCGACGCTCAGATCTGTACTGTTCGCGGTCTTTGCCGCGATACGGTCCAGACCGCTGACCTCATCGAATAAATCCTTATTAACGGTCAGAGCTTTAATCCAATCGCCGTCGGTCGGAGTGGCGGTGCCGAATAAGGCGGCCCAGTTTGCGGCATCCGTGTAATTGTCGTTAGCAGGAGCAGCGGTTTGCTGCGCGCCAAAGAAATTATATGCGGTAGAGTCATCCCGGCCGTAGCCGACGCGGTGAATGAGGTTGAATTCTTTCAGCAAAAACTTCGACATTGTGGAGATGTTATCCAGTTCATTTTTCGCGTCCACATCGCGGCTTTCAATGAGTCCTTTGAGTTCACCGCCGGAAAAATTCGCAAGCACTTCCGGGCCGGGCGAGTCGACGATAATCGTGGTGCGGACAAAGCCATAATCGGCATCAGTAGGCTCCAGTCCCGGCGTAATTTCCTTATATTTCAGCTTGGTCGTATTTCTCGCATCGACCAGCGTAGCGCCTCCCGCCTGAATAATATAATTGCCTTTTGCGTCTTCAGTGACCTGCGCGCCAGTCAGTTGAGAAAGCTCGTCTACCAGCAGGTCGCGCCGGTCCCGGAGATCGTTGGCATGATCCAGGTCGCCCATTTCAATCCGGGAAATTTGTTTGTTCAATGCCAGGATTTCTTCCGAGATCTCATTGACGCGGGTAACTTTCTGCTTGATCGTCGAGTTAATGTCGGAGATAAGATTATCAAGGTCCTTGGCTGATGTCTGAATAGCGTTCGCCAGGGCTACGCCCTGCTCGCGCAGCACCGTGCGTCCTCCCAGGTCGGCAGGGTTGTCGGCCACGGTCTTCCAGGCCGACCAGAACTTGTCCATCAGAGCCTGCAGCCCCAGGTCGGTGGGCTCGCGGTAAACGTCTTCAACCCGCGCCAGAGCGTCGCTTTTTGCATTGGCATATCCCAGGCTTTTCAACTGAGCCCACATTTGTTTATCGGTAAAGGCATCCCGTATGCGGGTCACCGATTGCACCGACACGCCGGTCCCTATCTGGAATGTGCCGCCCTGCCCGTATATTGTCTGGGGGTAGGTTGTAGTCATGTTGGCCCTTTGCCGGGAATAGCCAGGGGTGTTAGCATTGGCAATATTATGTCCCATAGTTTCCAAGGCCACCTGTTGGGTGTTCAGACCCCGGACCATCGTTCCTAATCCGCCGAAAGTAGATCGCATTGTTCCAACTCCTTATTGAAAATAATCGTCTGCAACATTCGCTTCTTTGGTTCATTCAGACTTTGTGGTCAAACATTCTCCGGTTGACCATGGTTTCCGTCTGTCCTTTGCCGGCATAATTGCTGCCGGCCGCATTCTGGGCCATAAAGTTAATCATGAAGTTGGTATAGGTCAGAGCCTGCTGGGCAAGTTCCATGTTCAACCGGTTCAGAGGCTCCAATTCCTTCATGACAATTTTAAATTCATTTTCAATGGTTTTCAGTTTGGCGGCTATCTCAGGACCGGCCAGCGTCTGGATGGCATCCATCGTCAACGCGGCCATATCTACTTTTTGCGCCTGGGCAATTTCGGCCACTGTCTTTTCTCTGAGCGTCTCCAGCTTGCCGATGTGCAGGACCAGAGGTTCCATCTGTTTGGTCAGGTTATCCAGTTCGGGCGCTTTGCCGGTTGATAAAAGCTGACTTTTCTGCCGGCTGAGAACTAAGACGGCGCGATAGGTTTCCAGCATATCCGTTAAAGAATCAACCAATTTATCCCACACGTTATAGTCCTCCTTTATACAATCCGGTCAATAATAGAGCGTCCGATCATTTTATCGGCGATTTGCTCGGCACTGACCTGGTATTTGCCATCGGCAATTTTTGCGGAAATTTCTTTTACTCTTTCCGGGCGAACTTCCGGTAGGGCCTGCAAGGCCTGCAGCACAGAGCCAAACTCGTGGGCTTTCGAAGACAGCACAACCTCATCCCGCTTGCCGCTCACCGGGTTAGACCGGCCGGGGGATTTGGTTTTGCCTGAAGTTTGTTCTGTATATACTTTCAGGACATCCTGCACTTGCTTGCCGGATATGATCATCTTTTAACACCTCACACCACACTGTAATCCTGATTCATTTCTATTATCGAAAAAAACGGCAGGGATATTAACCCCTGCCGACATGTTTTCGGGAATTTTTTTATTTTTTTTCTTCTTCGGCTTTTTCGTTGGCGTTATTATAGTACATCCGGGTAATTTTGTTCCGATAGGCGTCGGTCATTTCCTGGGCCTTGCTGCGCATTTGTTCCGCCATTTTTTTGCTGCATTTGAGACACAGACGACCATCAGTAATCGGTTCGCCGCAAGTTTCGCACGGATAGGAGATTGCGACCTCCGCGTCCGTAGCAACCCGGCCGGTCTTGATCAGCCGGAGAATGGTTTTATGCTTGACTCCGGTAACTTCATGGATTTCTTCAATGCTGGCGCTTTTGACTTCTCGCAGATACTCGTAAACTTTGATGGCATTTTCTTCATCCACCCGCTGACAGGCATTGCACAGTCCGCTCGGATGATCAGCGCACAGTTTGCCACATTCGGCGCAATATTTAACCCCCATACCTCGTTCCTCCCATTCCATCCTATCGGTCCCGCACGTTCATAATCAGAGTATCATCTTATTTGTTTCATTATACAATTTTACTGTCTTTTTTGCCTAGGTCATTAGTCCTAATTTTAAGGAAAACCTATCTTTTTTCGGGATTTTTAGATTATTTTATACCGCTATTTCTGAAAATCTTCGATAATATCGGCGAACCGACACCCCTCGTCAATGTTCTCCCTTTTCATTCGGCCCATTCTGCGCTATACTATGTCCTGAAGGAGTCAAATCCATCGGTAGTCTCGAATCTGAGACCTTTCAAAAAGGTTCATATGCCAGGTCAGAGAACCTCTTGCCTTTTCGCAGGACTGACGACGCAGATGAGCCTTTTTCAACGGTCTCCTCGAAAGGTCGTTTTGTGTGTATATGGTGACGCTGATGCAAACAACCGAAAATCTGCTCTACCAGAGCGAAAATTTGGACACCATCATCATCAATCTGATGCGTCTGGTGGAAATGAAAAGCGCGAAACTGTTTTTGCATAGTCACCAGGTTGCCAACTATGCTGTCAGTATTGCCGCCAAAATGCGCCTGCCCCGGGAGGAGCTCGAGCGGATCCGTTATGCCGCCATTCTCCACGACATAGGCCATCTGACCGTGCCCAACGCGGTGTTGGCCAAAGTGCCGTATCTGTCGACCCGGGAAATGAGCGTGTACAAGAATCACTGCAACGCCGGCAGTTTTATGCTGGAGAATATCTCCTGCTGCCAGGAGCTGATCCCCTATATCCGCTACCACCATGAACAGTTTGACGGTAAGGGCTATCCCAAGCGGCTGAAAGGAGTCAATATACCGCTAGGCGCGCGGATCATCGCCGTGGCCAACTACTATGACCGGTCCATCAACCCCTGCACCCAGCACTGGGCTAAAATCACCGAAGACGCGGTGCGCGAGCTGCAGAACCATTCCGGGACGGCCTTCGATCCGGAAGTGGTCCGGGCGTTTGTCGAGGCTATGGGCCAGGGACTCATCATGTCGAAAGATGCTGAGAATCCCGGGAGTCAGGCAGAGAGAGCCGAAAGGTAATATTTTCTGCGCCGCTGGCAAAGGCCAGGCCGGTAACCGAAGCTGCGCCGGCTTGTTTCAGAACTGCGGCGCATTGGTCCATGGTCAGTCCGGTGGTAAAAATATCATCCACCAGGAGAATATGTTTGCTCTCCACCGCTTTGGTTCCCCCGGGACGCGTCAGGCAGAACGCGTCCTTTATATTTTGCCGCCGCTGCTCCAGAGACAGCTGCCACTGGGGCTGAGTGGCCCGACTGCGACTAAGGCATTCCTGCCAGCAAAAACCGGAGGCATCGGCCCAGGGCCGAAACAAAAGCTCGGTCTGATTGAACCCCCGTTCAGCCAGCCGTTCCGGATGCAGCGGCACCGGCACAACCAAATCATAACGTGGCATCTCTTGCCAGTGAACCCGCTGGATCAAAAGCCATCGCAACGGCGCCGCCGCTCCCCGCTGAGACTGGAATTTGAGCCGGCGCAGCAGGCTGCGCACAGTTCCCTCATAAGCGAAAAGATAATACCCGGCATTCAGCACCTCCAGCCGTCGCCCCGTCAGCGGAAGCGTCCGCAGGGGTCCGGCCTCCGGACCGCAGTCCGGGCACCATTGACCGTGTACATCCATAAACCGCCGGCAGACCGGACAGCGCGGCGGATAAATCCAGTCCAGGCAAGCCTGCAGCCACCTCCAACAGAAGGACGGTTTCTTTGGGGCAAACACTAGCATAACGCCTCCCCTTGAAGCCGCTCGGCCAGCAGGGTATAGCGCCGGCGGGTGCGGTCATTGGAAAGGGCGGTATAGAGAGCCGCTTGGGTCCCCAGCAGGATGACCTTTTCTTTGGCCCGGGTCACGGCGGTGTACAGGAGATTGCGCTGCAGCATGATATAGTGGCCGGGCACAATAGGCAGCACCACCACCGGGTACTCGCTGCCCTGGCTTTTGTGCACACTCAGGCAGTAAGCCAGCTGCAGCTGGTCAAAGTCACTGCGTTCATAGGGCACGTCATTGTCCGGATAACGCACGACGATCCGGTTGGTGTCGATTTCGGCAATAAATCCAATGTCGCCGTTGAAGACGTTTTTTTCATAATTGTTTCGCATCTGCATGACTTTGTCGCCGCTGCGAAACACCTGGGCCACGCCAGTAACCGTCAGGTCCGGCTCCTTTGGCGGATTTAAGGCGGCCTGGAGCTGTTTGTTCAGATTTTCCACGCCACAGACCTGCCGGTGCATAGGGGAAAGGACCTGCACATCCCTTTGGGGGTTGAAGCCTTCCGCCGCCAGGTCTTGCTTCACCAGCCGGAGGATAGCTGCGGCTACCTGCTCGGCGCTTTCGATTTGATGAAACTGAAAATCGGCGTTTTTTCCACAGTCGGGGGGCTGCCCCCGGTTGATTCTGTGGGCGTTCTGGACAATAATGCTTTCGTTGGCCTGCCGGAAGACCTCGGTCAGCCGGACAACCGGCAGCACCTTAGAGCGGATGATGTCCTTGAGCACTGAGCCGGGCCCTACCGCCGGCAGCTGGTCCACGTCGCCTACCAGCACTACCCGGCAGCCGTCCGGCACGGCCTTAAGAAAATAGTGCGTCAACAGGATATCCATCATCGACACTTCATCGAGTATGACCACGTCGGCATCCAGAGGATTCTCCTCGTCGCGGGTAAACAAAGGGGCCCCTTCCAGGCCGCCGGTGGATTCCAGCATGCGATGAACCGTGACGGCTTCCCGGCCGGTGGTTTCGGCAAGACGCTTAGCCGCCCGGCCGGTGGGCGCTCCCAGAAGGATCTTGAACCCCTGCTGCTCCAGCACCGCCAGAATTCCCTGAACGGTGGTGGTTTTGCCGGTGCCGGGCCCGCCGGTCAGCACCAATACGCCGTGGGCCAGAGCCGCCGCCAGGGCTTCCCGCTGGGCCTGGGCCAGAGAGATGCGGGCGCCGGCTTCCCATTCGGCTACAATTTCCTGATGATCGCCGGCGGAAACCGGCTTGGCCCGGTCCCGCAGCCGCAGCAGCCGGTCAGCCACCCGACGTTCGGCATAAAACAAGTGTCTGGGATATAACAGGGTGGTCCCGTGAAAGTCCTCCCGGCACAATTTTTCTTCCCGTATAAGATGCTGTAGAATGAGGGACACCTCGGCCAACTCGGCAGCCAGCAGTTTGGCGGCCTCCTCCACCAGGGCGCTTTCCGGGACGCAGCAGTGTCCGGCCTGAGCTGTCTGCAGCAGGGCAAACTGAATGCCGGCAGCCAAACGCTCAGGGTGATTGGCGTCAAAGCCCAGGGAACGAGCGATCTGATCGGCCTTGCGAAAGCCGATGCCTTCCACTTCCTCGGCCAGACGGTAAGGGTTTTGCTGCAGGATGGCAACGACCTGCCCGCCATAGCAGGCATAGAGTTTGGCAGCGTAAGCCCCGGATACGCCGTGGGTTTCCAAAAACAGCATGATTTCCCGCATTTCATCCTGTTCGGCATAAGACTGGCAGATCTGGTCGGCTTTCTTTTGTCCAATGCCTTCCACTTCCACCAGGCGATGGGGAAACAGCTCGATGACAGTCAGGGTTTCAGCGCCGAACTTTTTAACCAGCCGTCCGGCCATCGCGGGACCGATCCCTTTAATGGCCCCCGATCCCAGGTAACGTTCAATGCCAGCCAGGCTGGTGGGCTGAATCCGTTTAAAAGAAGCGGCCTTAAACTGCCGGCCAAAACGGGGATGCTCCACCCATTCGCCGGTTAACTCCACCTCTTCGCCTAAAAGAGGCGCGGCAAAATAGCCAACCACCGGTACCAGATTCTTCTGCCCCCGGGGCTGCAATTTAAACACAATAAATGCGTTATCCTGGTTCTGATAAGTGATGGTTTCCACGGTCCCTGTTAGCAGTTCCACGGTTGTACCTCGCGAAGTTAGATTCTAGTGAGAGGTTCGAGGCTGTCCTGTGTTTTCCTCTTTGGTTAGATAATTCGAAGCTGTCTCCTGCAAAATTGGAAAACGGCACTTCTCGGTTTTACGCCGGGTCAGACTTTCTTTACCTTTTGTCAGTTGCGAGACTTTTCTAATGTTTTCTCTCACAACCCGAAAGTCCTTTGTTTTCCGCTCTGCCCCGAGATGCTTTGCATCTCTACTAGGGCTTTATCCTCATTTCGCAAAATTTTGGACAAAATCCTGCAAATTCATACATCAAATAGCAGGAATTTATGAAATAATGTAGTAAGAGTTACAATATAATACAAAATGCGCGGAGGTCGTGTAGTATGAAGGATGAAATGTTTACTTACCACTATTACAAAAACAAAAGCATCTCCAAAGAAAAGAAAACGGGACAATACATTTTCCAAATCATCTTGTTCTGCGGTCTGGCATACCTGGGTACCACATTGTTAGTTTTTCTCCAATAACTGTTTAGCTTGCCGTTCTTACCCATCATACTACAAAAGAGCAGTTTGCTCCAGTCTTTGAGCCAAAGCCGACGCCCTTACAGGGCGTCGGCTTTGGCTCATTTTGGGGGGACATGAAGTTAGACTTGTTCGCTCAGCCTTATTTTTAAATTCGCCAAACCCCGTTTGCGAAAACTGTAGACTGCCTGAGGGGTGATCCCCCAAAGCCGGGCTAGCTCTGCCAGCTTACGCCCATGCATAATGGTTTCCATAACCGCCAGGCGCTGCTTTTCCGGCAGTTCAGCCAAGGCCTGCCGGACTATTGCGTCCAATATGGCCGTTTCGGCTTGAGCCGCCACGTCCACGGGTGCAGCCGCTGCCGCAACCGGGAACGTCCCCGCGTTCGTTTCATCCGTCTCAGTCAGGGGAATTTCCCTGGACCAGCGCCGGCGTTCCCGTTTAAACAGGTTCCATATGCGATATTGGATGCACTGAGCCGCATAGCCGGCAAAGGGTATCTTTAAGTCCTCCCGGTACTGCTGCACCGCCCGGACCACTGCCAGCCACCCCTCAGCTTCAGCCTCCTCCCGCAGGGGCGTCAGATGAGTCTGCCGGGCCTGCTTGCGGATGAGATTACCAAAACGCAGACAAACTGCCGTATACGCATCCATATCCCCGGCCTGAGCCCGTTTGACCAATTCGTTTAACATTTCCTCACCTATGGTGAGGAACCGGTTCCTCGATATTAGCGCTGTATTTACTTTACTACAGCCGCTAAACACCGGCAAAAACCGAGACGGGGCAAGTTAGCCGCCGAGAATCTGCCGGTAACCTGCAAGGACGTTGAAGTTAGGTTATCTGAAAGGATAACTGAGTCGAGTCAGACCAACTCGTTCAGTAAAGAGAAAAAAAACGGTCCGAAGACCGTTAGGGTTCACTCAGGCTGCGATTCGCCCGCCCAAGCTTTTGGATTAGCTGCTTGGACAAGTGGATCGGGACTCAGATTGATTCTTGCGCCGACTCCTCCTGCAATTCCAGCCACTGGTCATAGCATTCGGCCAGGCGGGTTTCCACCTGCTGATAATCTTCCGCCAGAGACCGGCTGGTTTCAGGATTGGCATGAGTTGCCGGGTCATTGAGCTGTTCGGCTAAAACCTTCTGCTGCGCCTCCAGCTCCTGTATCTCCTGCTCCAGCTTTTTAAGCTGCTTCTCCTGGCTCTGCTGCCGCTGCCGGGAAGAACGGGGCTTGCCTTTTTCCGGCGCTGCCGGGAGATTTGACTGGGATTTTCTGAGTTCCTGTTCCTGCTTGGCCGCCTCTTTGACGGCTTTTTCTTTTTGCTCCTGATAATCGCTGAAGCTTCCCAAATACCCGGTGATGCGTCCATCGTCCAGTTCCAGAACCCGATCGGCGATCTTGTCCAGGAAATAACGGTCATGGGAAACGATCAAAAAGGCGCCGGGATAGGCCAGAATGGCATCCTCCACCGCCTCCCGGGAGGGAATATCCAGATGGTTGGTGGGCTCGTCCAGCACGAGAAAATTGGCTCCGGTCAGCATGAGCTTCAACAGGGATAATCTGGCTTTTTCCCCGCCGCTTAAATCCCCGACCCGGCGATACACGTCGTCGCCGCGAAACAGGAAAGCGCCCAGCAGGCCCCTGGCCCGCTCCTCACTGAAGGCAAAGTCCGCCATCAGCTCGTCCAGCACCCGGAAATCCGGCTGCAATCCATGATGTTCCTGGTCAAAATAGCCCATCTTGACTCTGCTGCCCAGTTTTATCCGGCCCTTTACCGGCGTCAACTGGCCGGTGAACAGTTTCAGGAAGGTGGTTTTGCCGGAGCCGTTGGGTCCGACCAGCGCCGCCCGGTCTCCCCGGCGAATGAAGACCGATACCCCGTTGAGCACGATCCGTTCCCCATAACCGGCTGTCACTGTATCGGCCTCAGCCACCCTTTCGGCGCACTCTCCCACGGTCGGAAACTGAAAGGTCAGAACCGGCGCCGTCTCAGGCAGCACGATGCGTTCCAGGCGGTCCAGCTGTGACTGGCGGCCGCGGGCCTGCTTCGATTTGATGCCGGCGCGGTATTTATTGATGTAGGCCTGGGTCTTGGCAATATAGGCCTGCTGTTTTTCGAAACTGGCCTCCAGAGCTGCCAGGCGCTCGGTTTTTTGGATCATATACTCGGTATAGCCGCCGTTATACACCGTCAGGCTGCCATTTTCCAGCTCAAAGGTTCGCTCGGTCACTCTGTCGAGAAAGTAGCGGTCATGGGAGATGATCAAAACCCCGCCGGGATACTCGGCCAAAAATGCTTCCAGCCACTCTACCATGCCGATATCCAAATGATTGGTAGGTTCGTCGAGAAACAGATAATCCGGCTGTCTGAGAAGGGCTCTGGCCAGAGCAATGCGGGTCTTCTGTCCGCCGGAAAAAGCGGCAGTCGGCCGGTCCATATCCTCAGGGGTAAATCCCAGTCCGATGGCGACCCGCCGGATACGATTCTCCATTTCATAGCCGCCGCCCCATTCAAAACGTTCCACTGCTGCCGCATATTCCTTCATCAGCCGGTCCAGCTCGTCCCCGGCAGGCCGGTTGGCAATGGCTGTTTCCAGCCGGCGGATCTTTTCCTGACAAAGCAGCAGGTCCTGATAAGCCGAGCGCAATTCTTCATAAAGGGTACCGCCCCCTTGTCCGGCCGCCTGTTCTACATAGCCGATGATCTCACCGGGGGGCAGGCTGACCTGTCCGTCATCCGGTTTGACGAATCCCAGCAGGCAACGCATCAGGGTGGTCTTGCCGGTCCCGTTGGCGCCGATCAGTCCCACCTTTTCTCCCCGCCGCAATTCAAATCCCACAGAGTGAAACAGGGTGTCCACTCCAAATGCTTTCATTAAATTTTCTGCTTTCAGTATACTCATGTATTGCCACAACCTTGCCGATGCTAATGTTCTATCCTATCATACAACAAATCGCCGCTGCCGTCAGCCTCATTTTCTTTTGCAGCGTCTTAATGCATTGCTACCTTGCCAAAGAAAGGATTTTCTGTTAATATTAAACTGTCTCGAACGGACGTTCTCATCGTGTGACCGCGAACTTTAAGGAGGCTACCTTATGTTTCTACCCAATCCAGGCAAAGGATCCATTTCAGCCATTTTGCCCTGTTATACAGCTGACGGCGACAGCACCGAAATCATTGCCGTCGACGGAACGAACCAGACCATACGGCGCCGGGTGCGCACAGTTCTGCGCCAAATCGCCCGGCAGCAGGCGGTGGATTTAACAGCCCTGAAGCGCCAGACCGCCCGGGCTACAGGCAGCGCCAATCTCCAGGTCCTGCCGCTTACCGCCGCTTTAAGCCTGTTTCCGGTGAAGGTGAGAACACCCCGCGTATCCGGCGACACCTGCACCGGCTATGTGAACGCCCTGGCCGTAAAGGCCGTGGAGAAAAGGCCCTGTTCTCCCTATCCCGCGGCCATTATCCTGACGGGCGGCAGGGAGATCCCCTGCCTATGGACTGCAGCCACTGTGGAGAAGTATCTGCGGGCCGCCCGCCTGCTGGCGGCGCTGCCGCGGCAAAGAAGCGGTGTAGCAGAAACGCCTGCCGGCTATGGAGCGGTGGGAGAATTAAACGTCCTCACCGGCAAACTGATTGATCTGATTACGGATATCATAGCACTGAAAACCGGGCGTTATTAAGAATATTGCAGAATCTATCTTCAACCTCGAACCTGGGACCGTTCAAAAAGGTTCAGATGCCAGGAAGGCCGAGGAAACGCGCTCTCGCAGACCTGACAATGCAGATGAGCCTTTTCAACGGCCCCTAGCAAAATATGTCGTCCAGCGCCGCGAGGCACTCCTCCGGAGTAAGACGGTTTACCATGTCGAAAACGTAGACCGCTCCTCCCCGGCATAAAGGCAGAGCCGCGGCTACCGTTCGCTCTTCGGTTGGCAGGTAAAGCACCCGCAAGGCGTGATATTCACCGACAAACCGGCCGAGAATATGCGGCGTTAAGTCGGTAGAGCCATTTTCCACTACCACCAGGTCCGGATGGATAGCGCAACATTCGATCTTTCTTATAATATGCCGCAGCATAAATTCAATATCCTGTTCGTGGTTTTTTACCACCAATAATAAACTGACACTGGGTAATTTGCTCATCCTGGGTTTTATGTACCAAACCCAGCACTCCAAAATTAGGTGCCAAAATCCATAAATCGCCAGTGACAGGAGCATCACACTCACCGCATACGGGAAAAACAAAATACCCTACCCCCTTTGCTTGGGATAGGATACTATATTCCGGAGCGGATCGTTTGGTGAAGGGACTTCATGTCAAACAGGAAGCGTTCAAAAAGGTCCAGATGCCAGGTAAGAGCAACGCCTGCGTTGCCATGCTGAAGAATTCAGGTGACTTTTCGGCTTAGGAGAAACCATCCGCTACCACCTCTCTCCCGAAAAGTCACAATTCTGATAGCACGACGAGGACGCGCGTGAGACTGTACGTTTGCAGGATACGTCGAACGCGCGCCCGCAGGAGTAACGACGCAGATGGGCTTTTTCAACAGCCCTACTCTAAATGAACGATTTTGTGGCGTATGGCGTAAAGTACCGCCTGAGTCCGGTCAGCCACATTGATCTTGCGGAATATGTTGGTTAGGTGGTTTTTTACGGTTTTTTCGCTTAAGTATAAGCGCTGTGCCATATCATGATTGCTCAGGCCCTGACCGATCAATTGCAGCACTTCAATTTCGCGGGCTGTAAGCCGTTCCGCACTGCCGCGGGCATTGCGGGCCATTTCATAGCGCTTGCTTTTATCCAGGCGATTGAGTTCGCTGAACAGACGCTTGGCCAGGGTGGGATAGATAAAAGGCTCGCCGCCAAAAACTGTCCGGATGGCGTTTACCAGCATGCCGGGTTCAATATCTTTCAAGAGATAACCGGCTGCACCGGATTTAATCACTTCCAGAACATAGTGCTCATCATCATGGATGCTGAGGATGATAATGTTTGTTTTATTGTCCGCAGCCTTCAGGGCTTTTGCCACGCCCAGCCCGTTGAGCTTGGGCATGTTAATGTCAAGCAAAAGGATATCCGGCTCAAATTCCTCCACTTTCTTTATGGCTTCCTCACCGTCAGATGCTTCAGCAATGACCGTCAGATCATCCTCGAGTTCCAGCACTTTTTTGATCCCTTGCCGCAATAGGGCATGATCGTCAGCTATCATGATTCGTATTGGCAACATGCTCACTTCCTTCTCGCATCTTCTCTAGCTATGACTGGCAGCGGGGATGGCTTGAACCCTGAACCCCTACCGCATTTTTCCTCTAAATGTTCACTTCTACAAAAGTGCCAAGATTTCCTACAGGTCAGGATGAGCGAAGGAGAAAAAAGTCGAAATATAATACAAATGTCCTACAAAAGTAACGACGCATCTAAGCCTTGCTCAACGCTGCCCCTCCCGGCGCCAGGGATGCCATTGCATGCCCCCGCACAGGCATTTCAACTCCGGACGGAAGGATTCCCGGCCGAAAAATAATTTCAGACCGCAATAGCCGCAAACCCAGACTCTGGCCCCAGGGTTTGGAGCACCGGGAACCGGCAGTATATGAGCGCCGTTTTTTAAAATTCTCATTTTCCTTCCTCCCACATCAAAAATTATGGCTTTTCAGAGACGTAATACGCCTCTCTTGTCTATTTAATTACATTCTAAATGTTAATTATTGGAAATTCAATTCATTTTTTCTGACAGATAACTGGGACAAGCGACAAGCGCCGGAAATCATAAACTTTTCCTAAACGTAAGAAGGCCTGCTTTCTTTTCTGAAAGCAGGCCTTCCTCTTTTTGGTTGTATCCGATTCACCGCTTCATTTTCATTTCTTTCAGCCTGGGCCCCAGTATCCTCTTATAGGATTCCACGCCAGGCTGGTCAAAGGCGTCCACATTGGCCAGTTCTCCTTCATAAGCCACTGACAGAGCCAAGAGGTACAACAATTATTTTTCGTACTTCAACAACGCTTCTTTAATACGGTTCAGGCCGTCTTGAAGTATCGACCGCGGGCAGGCTACGTTCAGGCGGATGTAACCGTCGGAATTCTGTACGAACATATTACCGCCCTCAAGCAATACACCGGCTTTATCCGCAAAAAATTTCGGCAATTTGTCTTCATCAGGCAAATAGGCGCCAACATCCATCCAGCCCAAATAGGTGGCTTCCGGAATACGGAATGTTGCCTTTGGCAGATGTTCCGCCAAGAAATCACGAATACAGGCGAAATTGCTGTCTAAATAGTCCTTTAATTCCTCCAGCCATTCCGAGCCTTTGGCGTAGGCCGCCTGGACACCGGCAATGCTTAGCGGATTTTCCGTAAGATAGTATCTTTCTTTCCAGCAGGCGCGCAGCTTGTCATTGCGAATAATGATATTAGATAAAGCGGTGCCGGCCATATTAAAGGTTTTGCTTGGCGCCATGCAAGTAACTAATTTATCATAATCTGTCATGATTTTAGCTACAGGAATATGCCTCAAATTTTTACGGATGAGATCGCAATGAATTTCATCAGAAATGAGCCATATATTATTTTTCCGGCAAATTTCACTTATCTTTTTCAGTTCTTCTTCCGACCAAACCCTACCTGTCGGATTATGAGGATTACAAAAAATACACAATGTCGTTTTGGCATCGGCCGCCTTTTGCGCAAAATCCTCAAAATTAATGGTATAATAACCATTATCGTTCATTAAATCAGAGCAAACCAATTCACGTTTATTATAATCGGCAGCATGTTTGAAATACGCGTATGACGGTGTAAGAATCAACACTTTCTCATCAGGCTTGGTAATAAAATAGACGAGCACGTATAATGCAGGAACAATCCCCGCTGATGTAACGATATGTTCCTTTTGGCACGCCCAGCCGTAGTGTTCTTCCGTCCATTTTTTAAAGGCCTGATAATATCCCGGATCAAAGATCTTCGTGTACCCTAAAATCCTTCTGTCCAATCTGGATTTCATGGCATCTAAAATAAATGGCGGGGTGGCAAATTCCATATCGGCGATCCACATGCGGATAAATTCGTCGTCCCGGTATGGAAATTTCATTGTCCCCTCTTCGTCATGGAAGATATAGGAACGAAATCCGTCTGTGCTCATGCAGTTCGTGTTTTTTCTGTCGATAATTTCGTCAAAGTTATACTTCACTTTGGGTTCCCCTCCTTTTTATAACATGGACACAAAAGGTGCAACAATCAATAAAACACCGGCGAGTACAATCAATAGTGCATTGATACTTCGGTATTGCGCTAAGAACGGCACTTTATAAACCAAATAAGCAGGTATGAGACACCCGATAAAGCCGATCAAGGAAGCGCTCGCCAAGCTAATCTTGAGTAATGGGAAGTTTAACAAGATTGCTCCCCAGGCCATTAAAACGGTAAATATTAAAATCCCGTATTCTACAAAACTTTTGTTGATCTTTTCATCCGGCATAATGCGATGGAGAATATTCATCGCTATACCCTGACAAGCTTCGCGAAAGCCGAGAAAAACGCCGAAGAAGGCAGTCATAACGGCAAAGATGTTCAGGATAAGGCTGAATAGTTTTACGGCATTCCCGGACATGCCCTGCGCCGCAATTGTTAATGCGGAAATATTTTGTTGATAGGCGGATACGGCCTGGTCATGCCCCATGGCTAAATTGAACGACATCGCATAAAAGAATACGGTGACAAAAAGAACGCCAAATGCAATATTCATAGCGCGCATTGCCTTAAATCTCGCCACTTCAATGGACTTGTTATGAGCCCGGTACGATATGACCATAGGACTTAAACTTTGTACAAATAATATGGAGTATATGGTGAACGGCAGCATTACAATTGCTTCTTTAATTAGATACCCGAAACTCGGAAAAGCTCCGATATTCGCTATATTCCAGTGTTGCACCATCACTAAGCCCAGGCAGGCGACGATAATAAGTTTGGTTAAAACCATGCCGGTAGAAATCTTAAAAAGCAATTTTTCTCCCCGGGACGCTATCGCAACCAAAAGGCATACAACGGCTAACCCATAAAACGGATTTTGCGACCAGACTTTTTCCGTTAAACCAAAAGAATGTAGATACGATGCACTGTCATTCGTAATTGCCGTTGAGTATACGAATACTGCTGCAATTAACATCAAAAAATACAGTATCCCTAAGAAAAATCCCCAGTTCTTGCCCAAGTACCCGCTGATAGTACTGGGATAGTCTTCACATCTTGGCGATGCGGCCAGTGTATTAATAAATAATCGTTGAAACATATACATTACAGGATAGCCGATAACTGCTGATACCACAAACACCCATATTCCGACCAAGCCTACCTGCACCGGCAATAGCACGATGCCGGCCCCAATAGCCATGCCGATACTCATGATAATCCAGCCCCAATCCATTCCATCAAAACGGATCGCATTGCGCCATTCTTCTTTCGTCATACCCGCCCGTTCCGCTGCGCTTTTCTTCTTAGGAACGAACGACGGAGAAACTATTTCTGCCTGACTTGATACACCCATTGATTACGCCTCCCCTATATCTGGTAGTACGACTAGGATCATACTGTATATAAAATCGGTTGCCTGCGTCAATTCATTATCTGTGATAACCTGATTGTACTCCGTGCCCCCTCTTGCGTTGTTGTCCCTCTTGTCAGTTCTCTTCCATCACATTTTCATTTTCTTCAAATTGCCTTCATTGAAGCCAATCGCTGGCTGCGCTATAATAAAGATAATCTGATATGGAACACACGCCTGTTTTCCGTTTCATTCTCTTCATTAGCACCAGTTGCCGCAATGTAACACTAAGGAACAAGTGTCTTTGTACACGTTTGAGCAGATTTCACCTTTGTCTGGTAACTTACATTGGGTAAGCCTGCTGTGGTTTGAGCCGCTCTTTTTTCGCCTCCTTCTGTAGAACCGAGCTTATACAGGAACAGATAGAAACATAAAGGACAGGCTAAAGGCGTATCCACTCGCGCTTAGGATGTATCTTGCTCCCTTTTCAGTCTTCACGAAAATTGTTTTCGTGCTATGTTTATAGCTTACACGAAATTAATTTTCGTGTCAATACTTTTTGGACGGTGATTATATGTCTTCATATTTTGCGGTTAGGTTAAAAACCTTACGGCAAAGAAAGAATCTAACGCAAAAACAGATGGCTCAACTATTTAAATTAACTGAGCGCGGTTATCAAAACTACGAAATAGGAAAATCTACACCAAATGTTTCACTTCTTACTGCACTCGCAGACTATTTCGATGTATCTATTGACTATTTATTAGGCCGGACTGACGATTCTAAATTACATTGATCACTACCTATCCGGCTTTCATTCTTCAGCAGATATGGTATAATAAATTGCTAAAATGCCATTGGGGCGCACTAAACCAGAGCAGCATGTTGCCTGGTGGCGATTGCTGTTTGTCTGTGATTCACCTCGCCTTTAAGTTTTTGGACATTACATTAGTTTGAAATCAACTCCCTTTTAGCTAAGACCATTAATTCGGCTTCGTGCAGAAACTGGCTTCTCTCAAGATAAATTCGCTAAAAAATCGGTGTATCACCTGGCAACGTTAGTTTTTGGGAATCAGGCATTGTTCTGCCTGGAGCAGTTGCTCTAAAATCAATACAAGGAGTGTCACCGGGGACGAGATTCGTGACAACAGCGCATTCCGTGCTGACACTCCCCTGGTCTCCGACAACAGTACGACACTCAAAGAAGATGATACAAAAAGCAGGCCGCTTTCATTGAAAGTAGGCCTGCTCTCTTTATGCTTCATAAATTTACCGCTTCATTTTCATTTCTTTCAGCCTGGGCCCCAGGATCCTCTTATAAGATTCCACGCCAGGCTGGTCAAAGGCGTCCACATTGGCCAGTTCTCCTTCATAGGCCACTGACAGAGCCAGAAGATACAACAATTCTCCCAAATGATAGGCATCCAGTTTCGGCAGCACAAAAGTGGCGTTAAAGCGATGATCCGCGGCTAAGGCTGCGGCATTGGATTCCAGAGCTGCATCGAGGGCCTGCCCCAGATGCAGCCCCGCAATCTCACTGAGTTTAGCAACGCCGGGGAAGATATCAGGGATGACCGGATCATTTCCCCAATAGGCGACCCGCACGAACTGCAGGACTTTATCATGTTTGCCGTCCTGATGCTGCTGGGTTTGAGAGTGCATATCGGTAGTGCCCACCGCCACCACCGGCGTACGGCCATAGAATACTTCCCTGCCTTCCCGGTCGCAGCGTTTGCCCAGGGACTCAGCCAGAAGCTGAATATACCACTCGGCCACCGACTTGAGGTAATCGCCATAGGGCATAAATACCTCAATGTCCCGGCCGTATTTTTCGGCGGCAATATATTTCAGAGCGGCGTTGAGCATAGCCGGATTGGCGTAAACGTCCGGGGTCCGGCAAAGTATGTCCATGTCTCCTGCTCCGGCCAGAAAGGCTTCCAGGTCAAAGCCGATACAGGCCCCGGTCACCAGCCCCACTTCGGAGAAAATGCTGAACCGGCCGCCTACCCCATCCGGCACGCTGAAGCAGGGCCAGCCCTGGTCATCCGCCAGTTTACGCAGCAGAGTCCGGTCCGCCCCCGCCGCCGGATCGGTCACAGCTACGACCTGCACCTCAATCAGAGGAGCCATAGCTTTCAACTCTTGATAAGCCACCATAAATGTGGACATGGTATCCAGAGTCGAACCGGATTTGGAAATAACGATCAGAGTCACCCGGTATGGCTGATCGCGGTCAGCCGCTCCGGCACGGGCTTCGGACTGAATAAGACTGATGAGTTCGCCGGTACGCCGGGGATCGATGTTGTTGCCGCTGAAATACAGCTTGGGATAGCCGTTTCGTTCCGCCGCAGTCTTAACGTTCCAAAACTCGCCGGCATGAATGTCGAACAGCACCTTGTTACCCAGATACGAGCCGCCGATGCCGAAGGAGATGACCGCATCCACCCTGTTGACCAGGGATTGGCCGAAATCCTTCAGCCGCTGCAGTGATTCCCGGCTATTGATACGGCCTGAGTCGAGATCCGGCAGCCGGGTGAATAAGACTTTTTCCGGCAGCCCGTCTTTAGACAGGTGCCCTTTGACCTCCCCGGTGAGGCGCATCCGCGCTACTGCCTGATGGGCCTCTTCCAGGCGGGAGGAAAGCTCCCCCACATCACGAGCCGTGATCTTGCCCTCGCCGAATAAATTAGTATAGTCGAACTGAAAACCTGATGGGAGAATTACGCAGGGATTGTTTTTAGTCATGCTGTCGCCTCCATATTGAGGCTATTTCAAAACAGACCTTGAAACGGCCCCGTTAATTTATATTTTTGTCCTCTACTTTTCCGACTGTTCTCCGGCCATAACAGCAGCAGCCACTTCATTGTCTTTCAGCAGCGGACCGATAGTTCTAATCAGGTAGCGTAAGAAGGGCTCACGCAGGTCCGGCCGGCGCAAGGCAAATTCAACAGTGGCTTCCAGATACCCTTGCTTGTCGCCCACGTCATAACGGCGTCCTTCAAAATTATATGCATATACCAGCTGTTCTAATGCCAGCCGACGCAAAGCATCCGTCAGCTGGATCTCGCCGCCCCGTCCGGGAGGCGTGTTTTCCAGCAGGGCAAAAATCTCAGGCTCGATGATGTAACGGCCCAGCACCGCCAAACGGGACGGAGCATCTTCCACGGCCGGTTTTTCCACGAGATCCATTGCTTTCCAAAGATTTGGTCTCACAAACTCAGGTTTCACCACGCCGTAGCTGGAGACCTTATTCTGAGGCACCTCCTGAACCCCCAGAACAGTACCGGGGCAGTCCTCATACACATTCATCAACTGCCGCAGGCAAGGCACCGGCGAATCGATGATATCATCCCCCAGCAGCACGGCAAAAGGCTCGTTGCCGACAAACTGCCTGGCGCAAAGCACGGCGTGCCCCAGCCCTTTAGCCTCTTTCTGCCGGATATAGTGAATTGTCACGTTGGATAATTCCTCCACCAAACCCAACAGATCATATTTCCCCTGAGCCTTAAGGGTCAGCTCCAATTCCACGTTACGGTCGAAATGGTCTTCAATGGCCCGCTTGTTGCGGCCGGTAATGATCAGGATTTCTTCGATGCCGGATTGGATGGCCTCTTCTATGATATACTGGATGGCCGGTTTGTCCACGATAGGCAGCATTTCTTTGGGCTGAGCCTTAGTGGCCGGCAGGAAACGAGTGCCCAGACCGGCTGCCGGAATCACGGCTTTTCTGATTTTACTCATACTTTTCTGCATAATCAACCGCCTTTGCCATAATTTCATCCGTTCATGTAACAGCCCTTTTCAACTATTTCTAGACCCGGCCATAGATATCCTCAAACCGTACTATGTCGTCTTCGCCCAGATATTTACCGTTTTGCACTTCGATAATCTCCAAGGGAATCTTGCCGGGATTCTCCATCCGGTGTTTAGTGGATTGAGGCACAAAGACGCTTTCGTTCTCATGGACCATCTGAATCGTGTCGCCAATCGTTACTCTGGCTGAACCGCCGGTGACAATCCAGTGCTCGCTGCGGTGATAGTGCAGTTGCAGGCTGAGTTGGGCGCCAGGATTGACCACTATCTTTTTCATTTTGTACCCTGACCCTTCATTTAATACTGTATAACTGCCCCAAGGACGGTAAATCGTGGTATGTTCGTCCGCTTCCCGGCGACCGGCGGCTTTGAGGATGGTCACCAAGTCCTTGACTTTCTGGGACTCACCTTTATGCGCCACTACAATCACGTCGTCGGTTTCTACCACCAAAAGGTCTTCCAGACCGATACCGGCGATAAGGCGGCTCTGTCCCAGCATCAGAGTATTCCGGCATTCCAAAGGCAGGCAGTCTCCCCTGATGGCATTGCCGGAAGAATCTTTGGGCAGGACATCATAAATGGCATCCCAGGAGCCGATATCGTTCCAATACAGCGACAACGGGATGGTTACCACCCTGCCGGATTTTTCCGCCACTGCATAGTCAATGGAGATGCTGGGCATTTCATCGAACCGTTCCAGGGCCGCATCATAGGGCAGGGAGGCCAAGTCATGAATATCAGGCTGAAAGGATTCCAATTCCTGAAAGAAACGGTTTACCGTAAAAGCAAACATGCCGGAATTCCAATAATAGTTGCCGGCAGCCACATATTTCTCCGCTGTGGCCTGGTTAGGCTTTTCCCGGAAAGACTCGGCAACCAGGCCGCCGCCGGCAAACGGCTGACCGGTCTGGATATAACCATAGCCGGTTTCCGCTGCGGTCGGCTTAATGCCAAAGGTCACAATCCGATCCTGGCCTGCGGCAGCCGCAGCTTGACGCACAGCCGAGACAAAGGCATCGGCTGGCTGAATCACATGGTCAGACGGAGATACAAAGATCACCTCGTCGCCCTGAGCCCCCAGTTTGTCGATGCAATAACGGGCGGCCAGGGCAATAGCCGGGGCGGTATTCTTAGCTACCGGCTCCAGCAGGATGTGGGCGGCATCGGCTCCAGCCGCCGCCAGTTCGGTTTGGACATGATGGCGGTAGTCTTTATTAGTGACGATCAGGATGTCCGCTGGCGCGACTACCGGTAAAAACCGTCGCACCGTCTGGGCTAATAGAGATTCCTTACCGTCTATTTTTAAAAATTGCTTGGGAAATGACGCCCGGGACAGAGGAAACAGACGGGTACCGCCGCCGCCTGCCAGAATGATGATTTTCATGAAAAGTTCTCCTTTATAAACTTAGAATTTTTCCTGTATCACAAAGACAATATAAGTGCCGGCATTGTGCCGTTTAAACCGACTTGCATATTTTATCGAAATTCGCCACACTTCGTCCTACTCCTGCTTAAGTATCTGTATGTGAAGAGAGGCTCATCCCGGAAAAACAAAGAAAAGACCGATGTTATGGTCTTTACGATGCATTAATACACCCTGCGTCAGTACGGCTCTATACCGCCTGTCCTTTGACCCAAACCGAAATCGCAGTCAATTGCCGGTCCAGCCGTACCAGGTTTGCTACCTTGCCGGCTTCGATACTTCCTAAACGATCGGCTACTCCCAGCAGTTTGGCCGGATTCAGGCTGGCATAGCGGACAGCCGCCGGTAGGGTATAGCCCAGAGTGGTAACCAGGGTTTTCACCCCCGCCAGCAATGAAAAGGCGCTGCCGGCAATCGTGCCGTCAGGCAGGGTCGCCACGCCATCCCGGACCAAGGTCATCTGGCCGCCCAGTTCGTACTCGCCGTTGGGCATACCCACCGCCCTGGTGCCGTCAGACACAATCGATACCTTGTCAGGCGGTTTCAGACCCAGGACGACACCCAGCACAGCCGGATGAATGTGGACCCCGTCAGCGATCAGTTCCATATGTACCGCCGGATTCACAAGGGCCTCGGTCAATAGCCCCGGCCGGCGGTGGTGAATGGCGGGCATGGCGTTAAAGGCATGAGTCACCGACTGCAGACCCCAGGCTACGGCCTGTCGCATGACCTCATACTCGGCAGCCGAGTGCCCCACCGAGGGGATGACTTTCTGCCCTTTGCAAATTTCGATCAAATCCCGCGCATCAGACCGCTCCACCGCCAAAGTCAGGACACGGACCAGACCGGGGTAAGCCTCCAAGAGAGAAGCCAGCTGCTGCGCAGCCCCTTCCCCCTGCGGATAAATTCCTGCTGCGGCCTGAGCGCCCTTATAGGCTGTCGCCAGGAACGGGCCTTCCATATGGATGCCCAACAATTCCGCACCATGGGATGAGGGATGCCGCTGATAATCAGCAGCAGAATACAATGCCGCTGCTATAGCGTCTGGCGGAGCAGACATAGTGGTGGCCAAAAAAGCCGTCGTTCCCAAACGGGCCAAGGTCGCGGCCAGTTTTTCCATGCTGTCCGGCCGGGCGTCCATCGTGTCAACCCCGCCGGCTCCATGCACATGCAGATCAATCAGGCCGGGGATCAGCCAGTCGCCCTCACAATCCACCTGCCAGTCACAGGCGACCGTTGAAAAAGGCCCGTCTGCGTCGTTGCTCCTGCGGTTACTTGCTTGCGTACGCTCTGTACGCGGCGCGGCGTAATCCTCGTCGCGCCTAGCAGCTGAACCTTTTTGAACGGTCTCTGTTACAAAGCTGCTGGCTGAGCAATCTCCCTCCCGGCCCAAAGCCGCGATCCGACCGTCCTGGACCAAGCACCAGCTTGGTTCAGTAACCCGGTCGGGACAGACTATAGCGGCATTTCGAATCAAACCTGTCATAATAATCCGCCTCCGGTACTCAATATGGCTTCAGTTTTTCTTTCACTTTCGACAGTTTTCTATAGCTTTAGCAACAAATCCTTCATTGTCAGCCAAAGCCTGTTCCGCTTCTTCACGGGACATCTGCCCCAGCAGCATGGTAATCGCGATTTTAACCGAACCGCCGGCTTGAACCAGTACGGTTTCAGCCTGCTGCCGCTCCACGCCGGTAACCATCATCACGATCCGTTTAGCCCGCTCAATCAGTTTCTGGTTGGTGGCCTGCACATCCACCATCAGGTTGGAATATACCTTGCCCAGACGAATCATGGCGGCGGTGGAAATCATATTCAGCACCAGTTTCTGGGCTGTGCCGGCCTTCATCCGGGTGGAGCCGGTAACGGCTTCCGGGCCAACCTGTACACAGATCGTCAGAGCGGCCGCTGCCTCCATCTCGGATGCCGGTGAACAGGTAACAGCCACTGTCCGGCAACCGATGCCGCTGGCATATTTCAGTCCGCCGATGACATAGGGCGTTCGCCCGCTGGCGGCAATCCCCACAACGATATCGTTGGAGCTCAACTGCCGCTGACGCAAGTCTTCCTCTGCCAGGGTAAGAGAATCCTCCGCCCCTTCCACTGCCCGGAACACTGCCGTCTGACCGCCGGCAATCAGTCCCTGAACTAATTCCGGTGACGTACCGTAGGTGGGAGGGCATTCGGAAGCATCCAAAATCCCCAGCCTGCCACTGGTGCCGGCTCCCAGGTAAAACAGCCGCCCCCCATCCCGGATAGCCGCTACTGTCCAGTCTGCTGCCTGGGCGATCTGAGGCAGAACTTTTTTCACTGCCTGGGGGACTTGACGGTCTTCCCGGTTGATTTTAGTTACGATTTCAAAGGCGGACAGACGGTCAATGTCCAGAGTATTGGAGTTGCGGGTTTCAGTTAAAAGTTTTTCCAGATTCATCGGCTCCTCCTATCGGTCAGGACCGGGACGGAAACAAAATGTCCGGCCTGGCTGGATATACTGCAACAGTCCCATTTCTTCCGGCGCTATCCGGGCCACTACATTCACTCGCTCGTCAGCCGGCAGCGTCTTTATTATAACCTGCAGTTCGCCCATATAGCGGCGGTACAGTTCGTTATCAATGGTCACGTTTCCCGCTTCTCTCATCTGCGTTTTTCGCGGCTTAATCGCCTCTTTCGCCAGGTTGCGGGTTTCACTGGACCGAATGACAGATTCGCCCGGGTCCAGGCGATTCGCGTGTACGGCAAACAGGATCTCCTGCTCCACAGCCGTTAATGCATCCTCCGGCACCACTTCCAGTTCGACGCAATCAGGATCGATTTGCCCCACTGCCGCCAGTTCCTTGGCATCCGCCAGAGGATCACCGAACAGGACGCAATCCACCAGGCCGCTGTAGATCAGTTCCTTAGCAGCCGGTACCAGGCCCAAGACGCGGTGACGTTCCAAAGTAGGCAGTCCGGCATAAATAGGCCCGCGAGGATTCACTAGCGATGGAATGAAAGCAGCCAGGGGAATGCCCTGCTCTCGGAACAGAGCCGATCGTTTGACGAATAGTTCCCATCCCAGTCCGGTATCAGGCCGGGGATAAAAATTGTGACAGGCCCGCAATTTAGCAGTGTCAGCCCCGGCGGCCAGAATAGCCTGCCACAGTTTTTCATCCATGGTGCTGGCGTTCAGTTCCACCGCCAGGCCGCTGGTTTTTGTCCAAACCGCCACTGCCGCCGCATCGAAGCCAAAATCCAGCCGGATTACATCAATGCCCAGTTCTCGTACCGGCTTTAAATGGTCCAAACTTGCCCCCAGCAGCCGAAATGCACGGGGGGAAATATCGGCGGTAATGCCAAAACCCAGTCGTCCGGCCTCACCGGCTATCAGCCGGAACTCCGCCAGCAGAGAGGTTTCATCCGCCTCCGGGATGTGCAAAGAGGTGAACAGGCGGGAAAACCCCGCCTGCCGTGCCTTGCTCAGATACTCAAAGCATTGTTCCGGCGAATAGCCCATGCCGGCATATAGGGATATACCTTTTTCGATCATGATTGATGCCCTCACACCTGTTTTTCGTCCATATCTTTAGGGTCATCGAAGCCAACCAGCCAGGTCACAACAAATCCACCCGCATAGGCGATCAAAATACCGATCAAATAATTTACCACATTGCCCGGCGTAATCAAGAAGGTCAAGGGCAACCCCGACACCCCCAGGCCCACGGTGGATACTTTAGTCATAGCCTGCCAGGCGCCGCCAAAGCCGGCGCCGATACAAGCGGTAATGAAGGGACGTCCCAACGGCAGGGTGACGCCAAAAATTAACGGTTCACCGATACCCAGGATACCTACAGGCAATGAGCCTTTGATGACATTTTTCAGCCGGGCATTCTTAGTCTTCAAGTACACCGCCATGGTAGCGCCCACCTGCCCGCCACCTGCCATAGCCAGGATGGGAAGCAGCGGATTCTCCTTCAGGGTATTTAAAAATTCCATATGCACCGGCACCAGGCCCTGATGCAAGCCAGCCATAACCACGGGCAGGAAGGTACTGGCCAGCACAAAACCGCCAATTGGCCCGCCCAAGCCAATCAGTGTCTTAAAAAACCAGACGATAGCTTCCGACAACCAGCCGCCCACCGGCTGCAGCACGTAATAAGTGGCAAAACCGGTAATTAGCAGAGATAAGGTCGGAGTGACAATGATATCAATGACATCCGGCACATAACGCCGCAATCTCTTTTCGATCACAGTCATAAACCAAGCTACCAACAGCACGCCGACCAAGCCGCCCCGCCCCGGCACCAAAGCCTGATCCCAAATCTTGATACTGGCAATGGCCGGATTAATCAGAAGCACCGCCGCCAAGCCGCCCATGGCCGGGGTGCCGCCGAATTCCTTGGCAGTATTAATGCCGACAAAAATGGCTAAATAGCCGAAAATGCCCCAGCCCATGGCGTTAAGCAGCAATACCAGGGTACCCTGTGGATCGGCGCCGCCGCGAATGGCTATATTAGTCAGGCCGGCCAGCATGCCGGAAGCCACGATGGCCGGGATGAGGGGAATAAAAATACCGGCCAGCTTGCGCAAAAACAGTTTAAAGGGAGTATGGTTCCGGTCGGCATAAGTTGCCTTGATGTCCTGCACTTCGCCCAGAGTGATGCCGGCCAGAGCGGCGAATTCCGCGGCCACCTTGTTGACGACTCCCGGTCCCAGGATGACTTGGAGTTGACCGGCTGACTCCACGACCCCCAAGACTCCGGCAGTGGCCCGCACTTGTGTCGCGTCAGCCTTGGCCATATCCGCCAGGGTCAGGCGCAGGCGGGTCATACAATAGGATGCGCCGCTTATATTCTCTTTACCGCCAGCCAGGGCCAGGATGCTTGCGGCTAAATCCCGCTCTTTTTCGTTTGCCACCGAATCGTCCCTCCACTTCACTTTGATATGGCAATAATCCTTCAATCCAACGCCTTTTTAAAACATGACTTAATTTGCAATTCGTCATATTTGGGTTTTTCCCCTGCCTTGGTCAGGACCCTTCAGGGGAAGAACCGATATCTTGCAGTACGTTTCTACTCGCTCTCCGGGTTTTACCATGAGGAGCTCCTGCTTTAAATTCAATTCATTCGCCTTGCCCATCCATGGTTCTACACAAATGAAATCCTTTCCAGGCTCAGACCAAAACACAATATATTTAAATTCCTGTCCTTGTTCCAATATCACTTTATATTGATGATCTATATCAAAAGTAATGCAATTTGACCTGGAGTCCAAAAGTAATATAGAATCTGATGAGTCGCTCAGGTCAATGCTGCCAAGAAACGGTTTGATTTGCTGATCGGCACAATCCAGATATTGCGTGGCGTCTGTAGCCAAAGGCAGATTCTTGGATGATGTATTAAAATAGGGATGCAAACCGGCGTACAATGGCATGTCAGACGCAGACCGATTCTCGTATGTCTGCCTGATAGTCAAACTGCTTCCCTGCAGGATGTAGGTAAAAATAACCGAAAAATCAAACGGAAATACTTGCCGTGTCTGATCATTACTTGTTAACTCCAGGGCAAGCACCGCTTGTCCCTCTGTGTTGCTTTCAATCACTTTCCATACTTGGTCTCGGGCAAACCCGTGATTTTTCATGGAATAGGTTTGATATTGCCAGGTATATCGCCCATTTTCCAATTGACCACAAATTGGAAACAGGATAGGGATTCCTCCTCTTACATTAGAAGAAGGGTCAAGAAAAGTCTTGGCGTTGAGATATAATACATCTGTCCCATTATGTTCAAAACCATAAATCATGCCGCCTCTTTCCGGCGCAACCCTGACTTTGGCCTGGGAACGGATATCCTCCAACTGGTAGATTCCATACTTTCCGTTTGGCAAGCATTCCACTCGATACATATCATCCAGTCCTTCCATGAAAATGCTTTATGAGAAAAAAGCCCGCCCTGAACAGGACAGACTCAATTTTTATACTGATGCAATCAAACTAAGTATCTCTTCCGTTTTCTTTTCCATAAGCGCTTTGTTATCTTTTGCCTCAATGTTCAGTCGCAGCAACGGCTCGGTATTCGACATCCGCACATTGAATCTCCACTGGTCAAATTCCAGGCTCAGACCATCAGTACGGTCTATTCTTTTTGCACCATTTGCATAGTGATTTTCGATAACCTGCAGGACCACGGCCGAATCACGCACTTCCCGGTTGATTTCTCCGCTGACTGGGAACCGTTTCATGCGATCCCCCACTAGCTGAGATAATGGTCTGTTCTGCTGACATATGCATTCTAAGATAAGAATCCAAGGAATCATGCCGCTGTCACAATAGGCGAAGCTTTTGAAATAGTGATGCGCTGACATTTCACCGCCGTATACAGCATCTTCCTGCCTCATCCTTTCTTTAATAAAGGCATGACCAGTCTTACTGAGCACTGGCACCCCGCCCAATTCCGTCACCTGCTCGACTGTATTCCAAGTCAGTCTTGGGTCATGGATGATCTTAGCGCAGGGATTTTTGCGTAAAAAAGCCTGACCTAAAAAGCCTACGATGTAATATCCTTCGATAAAGCCGCCCTTTTCATCAAACAAAAAGCACCTGTCAAAGTCACCATCCCAGGCAATGCCTACATCGGCTCCGGTTCTTCGAACTTCACTGGCGGTAACTTCCCGATTTTCCGGCAAGAGAGGATTGGGTATCCCATTAGGAAAAGTGCCATCCGGAACATGATTTACCTTGACAAACTGAAAAGGCAGATGAGGCTCTAACGCATCAATCACAGCTCCGGCGTTGCCATTACCGGCGTTAACCACTACTTTTAGCGGTTTCAGTGCCGACGTATTAACATATGTCAAGAGATGTTTCACATAGTCAGGCATGATCTGAAACTCCCTTTCGACTCCCGGAACATCAGCCGCTACAAAGTTTCCCGCCATAACTCGTTCCTCCAGCGCCCGCAGTCCAGTATCGCCGCTGACTGGTCGGGACTCGGCCAGAACCATTTTCATTCCGTTATAGTCCATAGGATTGTGGCTAGCAGTAACCATGATGCCGCCATCAGTCTTCAGGTGAAAGGTAGCAAAATAAACCTGCTCGGTGCCGCAAAGGCCGATATTCAGCACATTGCAGCCCCCGTCCCGCAATCCTTGTGACAAGGCCTTGACCAAGCTGAGACTAGACAATCGTACATCACAGCCCACAACGACTTGTTTAGTGTGGAATTGATCCACATAGGCCCGGCCAATGCGGTAGGCTACTGTCTCGTTTAGTTCGCCGGGAATTTTGCCGCGGATGTCATAGGCTTTGAATATATTTCGGGTTATTGATATTTTCTCACTCATTATCTTTCTCCCCTATGATCGTTCTAATATATCCACTAAATTCTTGCCTAAATCTTTCGGCAGAAAACCGTTCTGCATTCTTGCGACAATACGCAGGCAATATTTGTTCAGTCTCTCTCTCAAAAAGAAAGACTGCGTCACGAATGGATTGAGCAGCCTGCTCTGAAAAAAAGACGCCGGTCGGATGCTCCTGATCCAATCCGGTTATGGTTTCCAGTGCTCCTCCTTTGCCATAAGCGATGACAGGAGTGCCGCAAGCCTGCGCCTCAACCGGAGTAATGCCAAAGTCTTCCTCAGCTGCAAATACGAAAGCCCGAGCTTTTTGCATGTACTCCCGCAATACGGAAGATGGTTGGTAACCTAAAAGTTCGATATTCTTAACCTGCCTAGCCCATGCTTTTATTTTTGAAGAATCAGGCCCATCGCCAATGACGATCAATTTCTTATCAGGCATTCCGGCAAAGGCTTCCACAATACTATCCATTTTTTTATACGCTACCATACGGGAAGCAGTCAGATAATAGTCGTCTTTCGCCGTCTCCAAACTGAAGTTTTCTATATCCACCGGCGGATATATCACCATGGCGTCGCGGCGATACACTTTTCGAATTCGCCTAGCGATAAATTCTGAGTTTGCAACAAAATGGTCCACTCCATGCGCCGTACGCAGATCCCACATTCTCATATAGTGAAGGATTAATTTAGCGACAAGTCCCTTTAATCCTCCGTCCAGACCCGCTTCACGCAGATACTGGTGCTGCAAGTCCCATGCATAACGAATAGGAGAATGAACATAAGAAATATGCAATTGATCAGGGCCGGTAATAGCCCCTTTTGCCACGGCATGGGAAGAAGAAATCACTAAATCATAAGCTGACAAATCCCACTGTTCAACCGCCAAGGGCATGAAAGGAAGATACGACCTATATTTTGTCCTTGCCCAAGGATACCGCTGAATCGATGTCGTTGTCACTGTTTTATTCAATATAAAAGAACGCTGTTTTGCAGACAGAAAATCTACCACACTATATAAATCAGCCCGAGGAAATAATTGCAATATTTGTTCTAACACACGTTCTGCCCCGGCATAAGTTACCAGCCAGTCGTGAATGATCGCCACTTTCATTTCGTGCCTCCAAGTCTCACAGCTTACGGAAAAAACTTAGATATAATTTTCCTTAAACCCCTCATCATAAACATCCACTGCATAGCATACACATTGTGGGGCAAAGCACATTTTTGCGAAAGAGCGAAATAGTTCTTTTTTAAAAAATACCAGTTGTTATATATACACGCCAAATACCAAATCAGCTTACCTTTAGCATGAGCGCCACCGGTAGCAAGAGTCCGTGGCAGGTTGATCTGGATGGCTTTCGGCTCATAAAATATTTTGGCTTCATTAAGATAAGCGCGGACTAAAAAGTCGGTTTCTTCTCGATAGGCGTTTATTTTGTAGTTTTCATCAAACAGGACCTTCTGTGCCCATTCTTTCTTTATCAGGAAACAGGCAGGAGTCACTGGCACTTCAACCGGAAATTCAGTAGAAAGGGTAAAATTAAATTGCAAATTGACCAAATCTGCAATCTCTTGTGTATCGTTCGCTTTATGGTCATAATTCCGGATAAATTGCTCTATATTTGTTAAGTCATCGAGTGAATTCATATATAGTGCTTTGGCTCCGGCTATGTCGGCGTATTGAGTTTTGATGACATCAACCAAGCGTTGTATAGAACCTGGTATGATAAATGAATCATCATCGCCAAAATAGATCAGCGGATACCGAGCGGCATCAATTCCTCGATTCTTAGCGTACATCTGCCTTTGGTTTTGGGGAAGCCTGATATAGCGAATGAGTGGATAACGCTCCTGCAATTTGCCGACTATCTCCGATGTATAATCTGTTGACGCATCATCCACCAGGATCACTTCACCGACACCCGGCTGGATGTACGATGGTACCGTTCTTTCTAATAAATGCGCCCTGTTATATGTGGGGATTACTACTGATATTTCAGTATCCATAACACACACACGCCCTGTTCAACCATTTTTACTGTGTTAGAACAGTTACCCCTTTCCTATGTCTGCGGTAAACAGCCACGACTTGATTCATGCCTAACGTTTGAAGAATGACCCGAAAAAATGATTTTCCTGTTTTATAGACAAATCGCAAAAATGCCCAGGCACCAGGATATCCATATTTTATCGATATAGTCATTACTTCCCAATATCCTATATGGTAATTTCTATCCGAATAGCCTCCCAACCCCATATAAGTCAAAGGCTTGGGAATATATACTCCCCTTACGCCCTGAACAGAAAAACGCCGCAACAACTCATAATCCATAGCAATTTTGTAGTTAGTATCAAACCCGCCATGCTGGATGTAAACTTCTTTACGAACAAAAACGGTCGGATGAGGAGTCGGCGGCATAGTATATCGGATAGCATCATGATAGTCTGGGTTACCATGATGTATGACACTAGGAATTCTATTCCGGTCACAAAATACGAGATCCCCAAAAACGAAGCCGGCATCCGGATTAGCCTTGAAAGCTTCAACTACAGTTGCCACCGTACCTTCCGCATACCAATCGTCTGCGTTTACTATGCCTACCAAGTCGCCGGAGGCCTTAGCAATGCCCTTGTTAAATGCATCAGCAATTCCTTGATCTTTTTCACTGCACCACCAAAATATCTTTTGCGAATACTTCGATATGATTTTCACAGTTCCATCAGTAGATCCGCCATCAATGACAATGTATTCTATGTGCGGATACGTCTGGGCAATAACATTTTTTATCGTATGCTCAATAGTCTCTTTAGCATTAAGACATATAGTAATGATACTAACCTTAATTGGATCTCCTAAAGCACCCTTTTGCATTGATTCGCTCCTTTGCTATCCCACTAATTCGCTACTGCAGCAAAAATAAGCAAAATTATGCGAAACCAGTCTACTTCGTTTGCGATACATACCATTGATAAGTTTCTGCTAGTCCATCCCGTAAAGAAGTAGTAGCCTTCCAGCCTAAATTGGACAGTTTTGTAACATCAAGACGTTTGACAGGGGTTCCATCCGGTTTTGACGCATCATAAACGATTTTTCCGACAAACCCTGTGATTTCGGCTATAATTGCCGCCAAATCAGCAATGGTAATATCCGTGCCCGTACCGATGTTAACAATTTGTTCCCCTTCATATTGGTCCATCACAAAGCAGCAAGCATCTGCCAAGTCATCCACAAAGAGAAATTCACGTCTGGGCGTACCACTGCCCCAAACGGAAACTGATGTGTCTCCCTTATGCTTCGCTTCATGGAACTTGCGAATCAGCGCAGGCAGTACATGAGAAGTTTCCATGTCAAAATTGTCATTAGGACCATAAAGATTGGTAGGCATGACACTAATAAAGTTGCAGCCATACTGACGCCGGTAGGCTTGGCATAATTTAATGCCGGCGATTTTGGCGATGGCATACCACTCATTGGTAGGTTCTAAAGGCCCGGTTAAGAGGTATTCTTCGTTCAACGGCTGAAGCGCCATTTTCGGGTAGATGCAAGAACTGCCCAAAAACAAGAGTTTCTTTACCTCATTTTGATAGGCAGCATGAATAATATTGGATTCCATTATAAGATTTTCGTAAATAAACTGAGCCGGATAAGAATTGTTAGCCAAGATGCCTCCTACCTTGGCGGCCGCGACAAAGACATAATCCGGTTTTTCAGTTTCAAACAATTTCTGCGTCTCTACCTGATTAGTCAAATCCACTTCTTTGCTTGAACGAAACAAAAAATTCTTATAGCCTTCTTGTTCCAACCTCCGAACAATTGCCGAACCGACTAAACCCTTGTGTCCGGCGACGTAAATTTTCGCTTGTTTTTCCACTTATCACACCTCAAAATCTATAAAAATACAAGTAACTACTCGTTAAAAGCAGGAACAGTATAGCCGTTGGCCACGCAAAGCATGTCCTTTTCTGCTGCTGCAAGATCTTCTTGCACCATCATGGCACAAAGTTCTCCTAAAGTTGTTTTAGGGTTCCACCCGAGTTTAGTTTTGGCCTTAGTAGGGTTTGACCATAAAAGATCTACTTCCGTAGGCCGGAAATAGCGAGGATCCACTTCAACCAGAACTCGACGAGAATTTTTATCAATCCCTTTTTCTTCCGCACCGATTCCTTGCCACTCAATTTCGGTGCCAACTTCTTTAAACGCCAATTCAACAAACTCTCTAACAGAATGCGTCTCTCCGGTTCCAATCACATAGTCATCCGGCACATCTTGTTGAAGGATGAGCCACATAGCCTCTACGTAATCCTTGGCAAATCCCCAGTCACGTTTGGCATCGAGGTTTCCAAGATACAGTTTTTGCTGCAAACCTAATTTGATACGAGCCACAGCACGAGTAATCTTCCTGGTAACAAAAGTTTCGCCCCTTAATGGTGACTCGTGGTTAAAAAGAATGCCATTACATGCATATATTCCATAGGCTTCACGGTAATTGACAGTAATCCAGTAGCCATAGAGCTTAGCTGCAGCATAAGGACTGCGAGGATAAAACGGTGTAGTCTCTTTTTGCGGAGTTTCCTGTACTTTGCCATATAGTTCACTGGTGGAAGCCTGATAAAATTTAGTTTTTTTCTCCAACCCTAAAATCCGGATTGCCTCTAAGATACGTAAGGTTCCTATTGCATCTGCATTAGCAGTATACTCCGGCGTCTCAAAGGATACCTGTACGTGACTTTGAGCCGCAAGATTGTATATTTCATCGGGCTGAACTTGTTGAATAATGCGTATAAGATTGGTAGAATCGGTCATATCACCATAATGTAGAAAAAAACGCACATCATCTTCATGCCTATCCTTGTATAAATGATCAATGCGATTTGTATTAAATTGAGAAGCACGGCGTTTCACGCCATGCACTTCATAATTATTCCTTAATAGTAATTCTGACAAGTATGCTCCATCCTGACCTGTAGTTCCCGTAATTAAGGCACGTTTCATTTTTACTTATTCCCCCTGAATTAAATACTCTTTTGAAGACCCAAGATATCTCAAGAATTCGACTCGACTCTTTAAAAAGGCCACAAAAAGTAGCGCGGTAATTTTTTTAGTTAATGCTATGATAAACTTCAGATGAAAGAAAGCTTTCTAAAAAGAATTTCCTTGTCAATTTAGTTCGTCTTTCAGGTTGTTTAAGATACTGACTAGCAGCATACAACAATTGAAAATCATGTGCCTTTTCTATTGCTTCGTTGTATGTTTCATAGTATAGAGGATATTCTGGTCCAAGATATTCAATAACAGCAGGTAATTTATTTACAAGTAAAGGAGTCCCTCTTGCCATACACTCGATCACTGCATTATTCGCACTGGTATCATAAAGATTAATGAACACTATATTTTCTGTGAGCAATGCATCATATTGATCATTGGGCAAAAAAGAGAGGGTCGTCACAGTGTCCAACATCCCATCTTTTAATTTTCCTATCTTTTTTCTATATTCCCCTTCTACTTTAAGTAATTCATCAAACCAAGATTCAGTTCTACTCTTAAGAAAAACCTTACAGTATTTTGATTTAGGTAATTCATAAATCCCAAACATATTTCTTAGCCACCAACCAACTTGAACAATTTTTTTTTCTTGATTCATTTCAAAGCGTTCGATATTCCATTGCGCTTCAGGTATTTCTGTTGGATGATAAAGAACTGATACCGGTACATCCACCATTCTACGCATATAATTTGCATGATATTGTGATAAAGTGAAAAAACCTTTACAGTGAGGTTCACTTACCTTCCATTTCTCAGTTTTTCTAATATTTTCGAAGTACTGAGCCTGTAGATGATCCGGAAGCCACTCAGGAACCATCGGCGGAATGTGAAGAACTCCAATCCAGTCATACTCATGTGGTGGACTACCTTTCTCATCCCAACTAAACGTCTTTTCAATAAAAGAATCTAAAAAAGCAGCGTAAGGATTATGCAATTTTCGTAATGAACTGACTGCATAATTCCAACCGCTTCGGTGTATACCATACACATATTTCATTTGCTCGTTCAAGTTTATCCCATTACCCCAAAGTTGAACCGTTTCCAATAACTTATCATCCGGATAATGACGTTGTGAGATACGATTGTTATAAATTAATGCTTTCATCGCATGGAATCCCGACTTACAAAGATTACGAATATACATTTTAAAATACTCTACTTTCATGTAGTTCTCCCATAAAACATTTTAGTGATTTATTGGAAAAAGATGTTTTAAGAGTCTCTCATCGATCAAATTTATAGCATACATAGTATATAATTTTTTTTATAAAAGTATAAAATCTAGTACCTAAGTGATGATAACTAAATGTCTTACCTACCAAGTGTTTAAATTCTTGGTCTTTTATTGTATAACCGCATTCGACCAAACGATTTAATAAATAATACTTTTGTTTTTGAGTATAATATGGTTTCCTTAAGATGTTTTCAATATCTGAAATGATTTGCTCATTAAATTGCCAATCGAATACCAAAGAGACCAGAGAACACAATTCAGTCTTATTTATAGATGGATGATACTCTCGTAGTACTTGTGCCACTTCCTTGAGCATCATATCTTTATGAATATCGGAAAGGCCAGCTAATTCATAGTAATGGATAGGCTTATTTATTATGCAATGTTTCATTCGGTTATCAGTAATTAATGCTAATTGCATTTTTAAATCAGCTGCGATCTTATAGGTTTCATCATAATAGCCAATTTTTTCATATGCATTACTGCTAATCAGCATTGTTCCATGATTGCAGGGATTTCCCATCACTAATGCTACTTCGTCAAAATGTCGCAATCCATAAAGGAAAACCAAATTGCCCTGCTCATCCACACAATATTCATCTGCTCCTGAATAGTCAGCATTCGAAGCAAGCAGTTCTCGAACCGAATACTTGATAGCGTCATCTATGAGCCAATCATCGGAATTTAAAATGCATATATAGTCTCCGGCAGCAAGGGAAAGACCTTTATTCATTGCATTATAAACACCTTGATCTGGTTCTGAAACGTAGTAATCAATAATATGCTCGTAGTTTTTAATGACTTCTAAAGTGCCATCAGTACTGGCACCATCAATTACAATATATTCAATATTTCTATATGTTTGCATTAACACAGACTTTATAGCTCTCTCCAGCTTGCAGACGCGGTTATAAACGACAGTGATTATAGTAACCAATGGCGCGTTCGACTCACTACGTTTATATGTACCGCGCAAGCGCAGCCCACCTTCAACAAATGGCTTCACATGAGAGGATTCCATTCGAAAGCGCCAGCCACAAACCTGGTTAGGTATCTTTGGTAATGCATTCTGACTTGTATCTACCATATCCATGCAGTTTCGCGGCATATGTGTATCCCTCGCTCCAATATCACTGTTTGAATCTTCTCATTGCACTAATAACTTCCCGTAAAGGTTTCGTTATTTTCCACGATTTTGACCTATAGACTCCTTGAAGTTCTGCTTCAAGGTTATTTTTACAGGTAATCAGCATATCCTGTTTTTGTCTCAATGCATCACACTCCTGTTTTAATGCATCGTGTTCCGCCTGAAGTTCAACCGCTGTCTCACATAGCAGCGGCATCATGACAGAGGCCGATTCTGCGAATATATACGGGATATGTTTTTGCTTAGGCGCTTTAGTAGTTAATTCGGCTATTTCAGCAAAAAGTTGCTGATATCGAGAGGCCTGGATATCCAAACGGTAGTGATCTACAATCAAGCGACGGCAATTATCGTTCATCGGCGGTCCCGAAAATACGGCCATGATTTGTGTTGCAAAGCCTTTAGCATCATTTAACGGAACTAAAAAACCATTATCGCCATCTTTGATAATGTCCGGCATCCCTCCAGTCTTAAATGCAACCACCGGAGTGCCGCAGGCCATACTTTCCAGGATTAAATTAGGCAGATTATCTTCTAGCGAAGGCAATGCGAGTACATCCGCCGCAGAATATGCTAATGCTAATCTTTCATCTTCATGAATATAAGACAAAGTTTTATATGGAATGCCTAGTTGGGTTAATAAGGTTGACGGCTGTCCGAATGTAAGGATATATAATTGTTTATCCTCTATTAGCTTTCTGCCTTCTGTGTCCTGCATCAAGTATTGAATTGCCTGAATTAACTGTTCCAAACCTTTTCTTTTTTCTTTTAGGTCATATGCCCCAAATAATATCACTTTCGCCGTAACTGGAATATCCAGTTGCATTTTGGCGTAAGTTTTTGACATCGGTTTATATAATTCAGTCTCAATCGAATTCGGGATAACTTCAATCCTATTACTCCGGAAAACAGTGCTTTCTCTGGCACAGTCAGCCATCCATCGACTAGGAGTTACTATAATGATATCTTTGGGCAAATATTTAATTTTCGTTTCCAGCATTGACTTTGTGATATTATATTGATTTTCTTTTAATTGCGGACAATCTGAACAATCGATTTTATATTTTTCGCAACCATGAGTATAATGACAGCCTCCCGTCATAGGGTTTTGATCGTGCAAAGTCCAAACAATGGGTTTTCCCATTTGATGAATTTTAGCTATCGCCTCAACCGACACAAACGTCGATATCCAATGTAAATTAACGATATTCGTATCACGTAATAGTGTGAGATAATTAAAACCAACACTAGGGTACATAGCGGAACAAATTGTATTTCCTTCATAGACATTATTAAAGAAATGCTTTATAACTGTTTTATCAAACACTCGGTTAACAATTTCCGCAGAATTTAACTGCATTACATTAGCGGATTCAGCATTTTTCCATTTTACAAACAGTGTACTGTTTTCGCCTGCTATATTTAAGCTTCGGTTTAACCGGAGTGCAGCCTTACCTGCACCCCCGGCATCATTTGTAGAAAAAAGAGAGATTTTCACCCATACCATCCTTTGCCGTTTGTTTTCTGGCATTCTAGTTTAAATTACATATCAACCCAGCAATGACAAAGCTGTTCCGGATCATCAATTATTGACTGCATAGTAACCATATGTTTTAATTGACCAACATCCGAAAGGTAAGCAAGAATCTTCCCGCCGTTGGTATAATCCAAAGCAATGTAATTTGTTTTAAGCGTATTGGCAAAAACGACGGAATGGAATCGCATGCACAGGTTTACATTAGCAGTTTGCATTGCCTTGACAATGCCATCTATCGTCGATAATCGATTTTCCACGTAGTATTCCCGATCCACAAAATACTTTTTAGCAAACTGAAAGTTAAAATCCCGATCATCATTGCCAATCACAAAGTTATGCATAGCGTAAAACCGTGGAACCAAGCCATATTGGGCGCAAAAACGCTGAATGTTTTCGGCCAGCGTTTCTTCAAATTTTTGTTTGAAGACGAAAAATTCGTCCGTGCTCATGGTAGATCGGTATTCAGTTGTAAGTTCCCTCAAAAAGCAGGCCAGTTCGTTTTTTTTCTTGGATTCAACCGGAGCATAATGTTGGAGCAGATAATGGATTGCCGGATCTCCTATGTTTGTTATATCAACTCTATCTGTTAAATTCGCGGCCACACCAACAGAGTTTTCATCACGTAAAAACACTTCATCGGCCATATTTAATATATCCTTAACCGCATTCGTTTTTTCCTTGGAGTATAATGGGCCGATTCCGCTGCCAAAAATAGTCGTTTGAGCCTTTCTCTTTTTCGCAATAGAAAAAGCCCATAAAATAAGCGACAACTCTTCCAATTCCATCAAAGGTCCTCCGCCGACGACCACTTGATCAACTATTGCTGCAGTTTGAAAAAAATTCTCACTGTAAACAGGAACCACTTTTGCATTAATCCGCAACTCATTAACAGTGCGCTCGGTAATAAACGGATACAAAGAACTTATCATATAAGCCGCATCAGGATATTTTTCTCTGCAGCGGTCTATTATACCACCCAGAATAGCTTTATCCCCAATGGTTTCAGTTCCATACCATCCAACAATAAAAATCGTATATTGGAGGGGCTTTTTAATATTTAAACTGTAAATCTTTTTTTCTTTATTCTTGTTAGCATTGAAGGATTGAATAGAAAAGAAACTTTTCCAACGAGCAGTATCTTCAATAGATTGCATTAATACCGGACGCGCCATTGCATGATAGTCATGGATGCAAGAGTCACAATATTTTTGACAAATGCTATGCAGGTGTCCTATATTACGCTGGTATATGGTCAAAAAGGAAGCTTCCTGTAAATTGCCAATGACCTGAGATTTCGGTGCACAATAAGCGATGCCCCCATAACAATCAATATTTACCGCAGTGCCTTCTAGATACGGGCAGCTAATCATCCGAGCGCCGCCACTTAACATATTTTTTATACTACGATAGGTATTCTTAATTGTCTCGTCACTTTCGTAGGCATATTCCAGTTTGGAAAAAAACAACTTCAATTGATATATCTCATCATTATTAAAGCTTCTTATCATATCGGAATTTTGATTATTATCCAGCCTATTGATAAATTCCGCGATACGAAAACGTCCGTATAGTCCGCTTTCTCGTAGATAACCAAGCAATTCATCCAAACCCCACACATTCGTTCTGGTAATGGTGGTTCCCGTGGAAAAAGCAATGCCCATATGCCTTAATTCGTTCATGACCTTTATTACCTTTTCGAAACTACCCGGAATACCCCTGTTTCGATTATGAACGTCCCCCATTCCGTCCAGCGAGAGCATGACCGAGAACTTAATTCCATGGTCATTGCATTTCCGGTTAATCTCTCTGACATGACTTATGACTGATTCAGGAAGCAGCGAATTGGTGATAAGGCTTAATCCTTCCAGCTTTGGCAATTCTATAATGGCACCATAGAAATAATCAGGTAAATTGCGGATAAGGGACGGTTCACCGCCAGTAATTCCTATGTGCTCAACACCCTGTAATCCCGGATCACGTAATATACGCCGGAATTCCTCGGCATTCATATGCTGCTTGAAGGGCTTGTTCCATACATTGCACATCACGCATTTCGAGTTGCAAAAATCATTTACTTGGTAATTAATTACCTTAATGTCAGGCGTGAGACCAATCATATCTTGGGGTACATTTTTAGCTTTTAAACCAAGATTAATCCAATTGGAAAGCATTCTTTTTATTTTTTGACCATTCAACATTTGAAATACCTCATGTTATAAATAATACATTTCCACTATTTTGCATCAATTACAATATCGCCAGGCAGATCTGCTAATCCGTGAAATGGAATCTCAGTAATCGAGTTCCCTAAGCAGGCTGAAATGAAAAATGAACCAACTTTTCCAACATAACATAAATTAGTACGATTCTCATCTAACATTATATAATGCAACTCATTGCGTCGCAAAAACACATCTTTTGCTATAGTAGAAAATCCTAATGAAAAAGTATATTCGCCTGGAGCAATAGCCAGAGTAATTTCTTGTTTAAAACGAACTTTTGCTCCTTTTCTTATTCGCTCAGGTGCTTCGATATCATATTGCAAACTGTTTTTGCCGTGGATAAGAATATTCTTGTCATTGAATAACAAAATACCACCAATAGGAACATCCGCATCTTGGCTCAATTCAAATTCATAATAGAAAATTCCGGTTTCCCCCTGCACGAACATACGAGATGGTTCTCTATTAGAATTACAAAGCGCAACAGATGTACAAATAGCTCCATTATTTATGACTTCACTTTCTCTTGGTAAAGCATAAAATGCATTTGGATTACTCGGCCAATCTATTTTTGTTCTAGACCAGCTATTATTTTCCAGTCTTCCGTTATTTCCCTTTTCATCCACTTTAAGACCATTTTTAAAATTATCCATAGTATTATCCAGGAAAAAGTAATGTTGAACGGCTTCATCTGCACTACCCCAAAAAAGAGTCCGCCCTTGATTTAGTAATAAAGCTCGATTACAGTATTGTCGAATTTCGTTCATTGAATGTGTTACCATAATAATTGATGTATCATTTCGTCTTAAATATTCCATTCTATCAAAACATTTTTGTCGGAAAAATACATCTCCGACAGCCAATGCTTCATCAACAATCAAAATATCAGGCTCCACAATCGTGGATACTGCAAATGCTAAGCGTACGAACATACCGCTTGAGTAATTTTTAACTGGCTGATGGATAAACTCGCCAATATCAGCAAAGTCAAGAATCTCCGGAATTTTTTCTTCCATTTCTAGACGATCTACACCCATAATAGAACCTTGGAGATATATATTTTCAATACCTGTGTATTCAGGATTGAATCCAGCGCCCAATTCAAGTAATGCAGCAATACGACCTTTCACTGTAACTGTTCCTGAGGTTGGAGTAAGAACGCCGGTTATAATTTTAAGCAGTGTAGATTTGCCTGATCCATTTTTCCCGATAATACCAACGCTTTCTCCCTTTTGTATATCAAAAGATACATTATTGAGAGCAAAAAAATCCTGATGATATTTTAAAGAGAATGGATTTAAAGATTCTTTCAATCTATCAATCGGCCTATTGTATAATTTATACACTTTCGAAATATTTTCGATCTTAACCGCTATGTTTGTCATAATTTCCTCACATACAGTTCCTAGTAGCATTGACTTGTTTTTTTAATTTCCTTATAAAACATCAGAAAAATGTGGTTTCATTTTTTTGAAAGTCCATGTTCCTACCACAAAAAAAATAATTGTCAGACCCCAAAAGCAGGCCGCTCCAATTCCATTTTCCCAAAACCATGTCTTACCTATTAATGTGTTACGAAAACCTTCTACAACATAAAACATTGGATTTAAATAAAATAACCAGTGAAACTTTTCTGGAAGCATAGTGTACTTCCACATAATAGGAGTCATCCACATTCCAAATTGGAGAATAATACTGATTAGTTGAGCAGTATCTTTAAAAAAGGGAATAATCGAAGCTGTAAAAAAACTTAAAGACAGAACCAAAACAACTATACAAAAAACATAATACAACAATTGACTGATTATCATATTGGGAAAATATCCGTAGAATATAAATAAAATTAGTAAAAATAGTACTAAAAATACATGAATAAATAGCGAAGAAAGAATCTTAATTATTGGCAAACTACTAATTCTAAAAACAATCTTTTTAACTAAATAACTATACTCTATGAAACTATTCGTTGCACTAGCCCAAGCATCGGCAAAAAAGAACCAAGGAATAAGGCCACTAGAAAACCATAAAATAAATGGAATCTCCTGTATCTTAGCCGTCCTTAGTCCAACTTCGAACACAAACCAAAATACTAATATAGTTATAATTGGCTGTACGAAAGCCCAAAAAATTCCAAAAAACGAACCGGCATAACGAACTTTAAAGTCATTTTTTGCCAATTCAAGAATTAGGCGTCTGGATTGCCATAATTCCTGAAACAAATTGCTTATTTCATTCATTATCTCATATCCTTACATAAATTTAGTGCGTCTGTCGATATAGAACTAACCAGTTTCAATAAGCTCTTTTTCTTCCCGTTACAACCTTCACTGTCTTCGTCAGTATCACCAAATCCAGCCATAACGACCAATTCCTAACATACCACGAATCCATCTGCACCCTGGTATCATAATCCACATCGTTGCGACCATTCACTTGCCAGTACCCCGTAATGCCAGGGCGAACTAAATAATAATCATGAATGGTTTCCCCATATTTCTCAATTTCTTTCTCCACGATGGGTCGGGGTCCAACTAAACTCATTTCTCCTTTTAAGACGTTAATGAGTTGTGGCAGTTCATCCAAGCTAGTTTTTCTGAGCCACCTGCCCATACGAGTAATCCGGGGATCGTCTTTTAGTTTAAAGTCCTTCCGCCATTCTGCCGCAGCATCCGGATTTTGCTCCAGGAATTCTTCCAGTTTTTTCCCGGCATCTACTACCATAGTACGAAACTTATAGCAGAGAAAGCTCTCCCCATTCACACCCACCCGACGATGGACAAAAAAATCGGACCTGGCGAATCAATATAAATAGAAATTGCTATTATTCCCGCAACCGGTAATACAATCAATCCGCCCAATATAGTAGATATAATATCAAAAGTATATTTGAATAACCGGTTATACCCTCGGGCCAGGTTATTCTTTATTCTCAACAATAAGGCCTGCTGATTCGCCACAGTTTCGGCTTCTAAATTAGCCAGCGGTATGCCAAAAAGATTCGGAACAACAATGAGATTACTTACATGAGGCTGTATTTTATAAACAAGATCCAGGAGTTGCTCTCTCGCTAAACCCGGCGCCGCAACCATGACATCCTGTACGCCGCTACGCGCGACAGCCTCTTTTACGTCGGAAAAACTTCCCCAAAGCGGATATTGATGCGCTAAAGGCCGTTCCTGATAATGATCCTCTATAACTCCCGCAACTTTATATCCCATGCCAGGATCATCCGCAAAGGCTTGGACCAATAATTCCGCCGTTTTGCCGGCACCCACAATCACAACTGGCTTTTGCCATAAGCCGAAATACAAAAGCAACCGTTTTAAGGCATACTGTGTTACTACCAGATACGTAAAGGATGTGACCCAAACCAAAGCCACCAATATGCGCGACATGTCTTTCATGATGCCGGTTACAAAAAATACCCCAATAATAAGAACTACTGAATAACTGCACACTTTGAAAACAAGCTCAATATTTTTCCAAAATGGCAACCGCCTAGCGTACATTCTTTCATAGAGAAGAAAACCCATAAATACCATTGGGGTAATATAATAAAAGTAATTGGGAACTGGATAGGACAACAATCCAGGAAAGAGATAGAGAATAATGAATTCGCGCATATAAAAAGCCGACCACATGGCCGAAACTAAGCTTAGGTAATCGGCACCGCAAAGAAACACAGGCGACAGCCATTGCCCTATACGGTTAGAGATAGAAATAGCACTAATAGAATTTGGCGGGTTTAAGGTTATTGTCCGTGAGAAATTCATTAGAAGTCACCTGCTCCTAGTCAGAAAATCTGCTAAACCGTAGTCTAGTTACATCTTTTTACATAATTCGCTGTAAATTAACATTCGCTGTAACTGAACGATTTCCTGCCAAAAGGTCCGACAGATTTCATATAAATTCGGTTAAGCGTGTTTTTAACGGCACAACTTTCATACGATAAGCTACAAAAAGTTTCGCAAAAAGAAAGAAATAAAGAATACTCTTTTAAATTATCAAGTTAAACATGTAGACTGCAATAACAAATGCAACACTTTAGAGAAAAACCGAAATAAAAATTATGAAATCGATAATAGTGCAGCATCGAAGCACTCTTGAGGAGTCTTATACCCCAAGATTTTGCGCGGCAAATGAATGCACCAATCCTGCACCCGTTGAATCGTCTCTGGCGCTATGGTAGAAAGGCAAGCCCCTTTAGGGATAAACCGGCGAATCAGTCCATTGTGCCTTTCATTGGTTCCGCGCTCCCAGGATGAATAGGGATGGGAGAAATAAGCGTGGCTGTTCCATTTTTCTAACTGGACGGCAAGCTCGGAAAACTCTGGGCCATTATCAGCCGTAATGCTTTTAACAACCGATTGAAAGCGCCGACCGAACCGCTTTTTAATGGCTTTAGGGCACCACAGACAGATGGACTCGTTTTGTCAGCTAAGGGAATCGTGATGATCTGCCGGGTTTTTCGTTCGACTAAAGTCAGTATCACCGCATCTTGAGAACGTTTTCCGCAAACCGTATCAATTTCCCAATGACCAAATTCTTCTCGGTTATCTACTAAGGCGGGTCTTTTTTCAATACTGTCCCCCAAGATCCGCTTATTTTTTCGTTGCCGTTGCTGTTTGGGTTTGCGCCGAACTTTCAGGGCTAAATCCATGTTTCGTACTGGTAGGAGGCCTTGATCGATATAGTTATAAAGCGTCTTGGCACAAACGCAAGCCGGACCTTGATTGCTTGAGTGCGTTTTATAAACGCCTACCACTGTATCCGGCGACCCGTGGTCCTTTACGATTTTGCTTTGAGCAAACTGCAAAAAGGCTTCTACTTCCGCTAGCTTATAGGGTGGTCTGCAACTAGACCGTCTTTTTTGGTATACCGCTTGCCCTGTCTCAGGGAAATAGCTTTGATAGTAAGCCAAGTTCGATCGCAATTGGCTCGTCGTTCCTCGTTTGATTTCTGTAAGCGTCAACCCCAAGGGCACCTGTACAGCCAAAATCCCTTCTGAGAAAATGAAGCCAGAGAATTCAAAGGAACCACAGAGTCCGTTAGATTCTCGAAGAATCGAAGGGAGTCCAAGAAAGTGCAGGTACAAAAACTGACGCATGAAGTGAGACTGCAAAAATGGAGCGAAATCATCCGCTCCTGCCGCAATAGCGGCAAACCCATCCAAACCTGGTGCAGCGAAAACAACATAAACCTCAAGACTTACTATCACTGGCAAAAACACGTATGCCAGGCGGCCTGCCGGGAGCTTTCCCTGTCGCAGGAGGCAGCCACGCCATCCGTGCCACAACCAGAAGGCCCCGTCTTTGCCGAACTTCGCCAGCCCACCCCACAGACAGGAACCATTGCCCTCGTCATCCAGCGCCAGGATACGCAAATCCATATCTATCACGGCGCCGATGCGGCCACCGTGCAGGCGGCCTTGACAGCGCTCAACCGTCCATGCTAGGAGATCTCTCCCGGGCTGAGCGGGTTTACCTGGCCTGCGGCTATACCGACCTGCGCCAATCCATCGACGGTCTGGCGGCCACCGTACAGCAACGCTTTCACTTAGACCCGTTATCAAACAGCCTGTTCCTGTTTTGCGGCCGTCGCTGCGATCGCATCAAGGCGCTCTTTTGGGAGGGAGATGGCTTCGTGCTGTTGTACAAAAGGCTGGAAGCCGGCCGCTTCCAATGGCCCAGGGAGGAAAGCGAAGCCAAACATATTACCTGGCAACAGTTTCGCTGGCTGCTGGAAGGCTTGAACATCGAGCAGCCCAAAGCCCATAAGCCGGTGCGGGGAATCCAACTGATTTAAGGCCGGAAATGATAGGGAAATCAGCCAACCTATGCTATACTATGGCTATGAGAACTGTGACGGAACAACCCACTCCCCAGGAAGAAACCATGACCGTGAACCGTGCCCATTATGAGGCCTTACAGGCGGAAAATGCCCAGTTGAACCAAAAGGTCAATTGGCTGATGGCAAATGCGCCTGGCACGCCATAAGCGCCTTGGCTATCCAGTGAGAAAAGTCAATATGATGCCCTGAACCTGTTTAACGAAGCGGAAGTCACTGCGGATCACAAGCTGCCCGAGCCGGACCTGACAGCAGCGCAGACCCATTACCGCAGAAAAGCCAAGGAAAGCACCGAAAGGCTGCCCGCCGACCTACCAGTAGAAGTAGTCGAACACGGGCTGCCGGATGAAGAACAGGCTTGCCCGAAGTGCGGCTCGGACCTGCATGTCATGGGCAAACAAATCCGCCGGGAACTCAAGCTCATCCCCGCCCAAGCCGTGATCGTCGAACATGTGCAGTATGTCTATGCCTGCCGGAATTGCGAGACCAACGCCGTGAGCGTGCCCATCATTCAGGTGCCGGTGGACAAGCCCGTCATCCCAGCCTGCTTTGCCTCACCGGAAGCAGTGGCCCACATCATGACGCAGAAATTCGTCAGCGGTCTGCCGCTATACCGCCAGGAGCAGGAATGGAACCGGCTGGGCATCGAACTGTCGCGGCAAACCATGTCCAACTGGCTGATCCGCTGCGCCACCGACTGGCTGGAGCCCCGCTATGAACAACTGCATAAAAGCCTCTGCGCCCAACACTATTTGCACGCGGATGAAACTGTGCTGCAGGTCCTGCACGAACCGGGCAAGCCGGCCCAGAGCAAAAGCTATATGTGGCTGTACCGGACCAGCGGCAACAGCGACATGCCCATCGTGCTATTTGACTACCAGCCCGACCGAATGCCAAACGCCCCACCGAATTCCTGCAAGGATTTAGCGGGTATCTGCATACCGACGGCTATGCCGGCTGCCACAGCCTGCCGGAAACCATAGTCAGGGTAGGCTGCTGGGCTCATGCCAGGCGCAAATTCGATGAAGCGCTTAAAGCACTTCCCGAAAAAGACCGCCAAGGCTCCGGCGCGGACAGATGCAAGCGCTACTGCGTACCAGCTGTTTGCCATCGAACGGCAGCTAGCCGACTGTACGGCGCCAGAGCGCTATGAAAAACGGCAGGAACTGGCCAGGCCGGTGCTTGACGGCTTTTTGGCGTACCTTCATAGCGCCAAAGCCTCTACCAAGAGCGGCTTTGGCCGGGCCGTCCACTACACCCTGGAGCAATGGCCATATCTGGAACGCTATCTGCTGGATGGGAACCTAGAGATCAGCAACAACCGGGCGGAACGCAGCATTAAACCCTTTGTCATTGACCGCAAGAACTTTCTGTTCGCCAATACCCCACGCGGCGCTAAAGCCAGCGCTATCGTCTTCAGCATCATCGAAACCGCCAAAGAGAATGGCTTGCATCCCTACTCCTATTTGACCTATATTTTCAAGAATGCACCTAACTGGAACATTCATCAGGATAGTGAAGCGCTGCAGAAACTGTTGCCGTCTGCTATTCCTGATTGTTGCAGAACTAAAGCCGCTACCGATTGACTTTGTCTAGGTGGCGGTTTTTTGTCGAGTAGCAAGAGCGTCTCGCGACGCTCAAGCCCTCACAGATCCGTACAGGCGCGATTAACGCACACGGCTCTTCATCTTGAGATTTGCTGACGGTTAGCCGTAGAAAATGCTTACTTGGACGCGCTAGCGGAAATATCTTAAGTAAGTCATTGAATCCTTCCCATGTGTAGCTGCGTTTCTGACTTCTGCGATTCAACCATTTGAAGAGTGCGTGGATCGTCTTAAAGTAGTAAATGTGGATGCTCGGACTATTGTCGGTGATGCCATAGTACTGGTAATGACCTTGTAATTTCAAGTTTAGCGTCGCAAACATCGTACTGATTGGCAGGCGATTCTCTTTAATCCCATACATTCATCTCCGCCAGCCGCAGTCTCATTTTCTTCTTAGACGTCTTTCGCTTGACTCGGAAATAGCCTTTTTGGCTCTTGGAACAGTAATACGTAAATCCTAGGAAATCGAATGTCTCCGGTTTCCT